>JBGAOL010000249.1:0-6396 GCA_044221825.1 Gemmatimonadales bacterium | reverse complement strand
CCGCCGACTGGATCAAGCCCATGAAGTACGTGGGCATCTGGTGGGGCATGCACATCAACACCATGACCTGGAGCAGCGGGCCACGGCACGGCGCCACCACGGAGAACACGAGGCGCTACATCGACTTCGCGGCGGCCAACGGCTTCGGCGGCGTGCTGGTGGAGGGCTGGAACACCGGCTGGGACGGCGACTGGATCAAGAACCGCTGGGCGTTCAGCTTCACCCAGAGCTATCCCGACTACGACCTTCCCGGCCTCGCCGCGTACGCGCAGTCGAAGGGCGTCTCGCTCATCGTGCACAACGAGACCTCGGGCGGCATCGTCAACTACGAGAAGCAGCTGGACAGCGCCTTCGCGCTGTACCAGTCGCTCGGGCTGCACGCCATCAAGACGGGCTACGTCACCGACACGGTGGACGGCGGGCACGATCACTGGTCGCAGTACGCCGTGCGTCACCACCGCCGCGTCATCGAGGCCGCGGCGCGGCACCAGATCATGGTCGACGCCCACGAGCCGCTGCACGACACCGGCGAGCGCCGCACCTGGCCCAACATGATGAGCCGCGAGGGGAGCCGCGGGCAGGAGTACAACGCCTGGAGCGGCGACGGCGGCAACCCGCCCGAGCACGAGACGATCCTGTTCTTCACCCGCCTGCTTGCGGGCCCGATGGACTTCACGCCCGGGATCTTCGATCTGCTCATCGAGGGTGGCCCCGGCGGCCGGCGCTCCCCGGAGGATGCGCGCGTCCGCACCACGCTGGCCAAGCAGCTGGCGCTCTACGTGGTGCTCTACTCGCCGCTCCAGATGGCGGCGGACCTCCCGGAGAACTACGAGAAGCAGCCCGCCGCTTTCCAGTTCATCCGCGACGTCGCCGTGGACTGGGACACCACCCGCGTCCTCGACGCCCGGATCGGCGACTACGTGGCCGTGGCGCGCCGGGCGCGCGGCGGGCGGCAGTGGTTCCTCGGCGCCATCACCGACGAGGACGCCCGCACCCTCGACCTGCCGCTCGACTTCCTGGAACCCGGCCGCCAGTACGCCGCCGAGATCTACGCCGACGGGCCCGGAGCCCACTGGCTCGACAACCCGCTCCCCGTGGCCATCACCCGCCGCACGGTGTCGAGCGCCACGCGTCTCCGCGTGGTGCTGGCGCCCGGCGGCGGGCAGGCCATCCGCCTGCGTCCGCTCAATTGACCTGATCTCCTGATGTCCGACCTCGAAGCCCTGCACGCCCTCGCCGGTGCCCTCGGCATTGCCACCGAGTACATCGACGGCCTGAAGCGCCACGTCACGGTGGGTCCCGACACGCTGGTGCGCGTCGCCGCCTCACTCGGTGCGCCCATCAGTCACCCGGGCGAGGCCGAGGCTGCGCTGCGCGCGCTCGCCGCCCGGCCCGCCGACCTCGCGCCGCCCGTCCTCGTGGCCTGGAATGGCCAGTGCCCCTCGCAGCGGGTGCCGGGCGAGACCGGGGCGCACGCCACGCTCACGCTGGAAGCCGGAAGCGACTGGGGGCTGCACCACGACGGCGGCACCATCCACATCCCCGGCACGCTGCCGCCGGGCTATCACACCCTGGTGGTGGAGGCGGGAGGGCGGCACGCGCGCTGCACCATCATCTCCGCGCCGATCGAGTCGTGGAAGCGCCCGGGCTCGCACTGGAGCTGGGGGGTGGGCACCCAGCTGGCGGCGCTCCGCTCCCGCCGCAGCCGCTCCGTCGGCGACCTGCGCGACCTCGAGGCCCTCTGCCGCTGGCTCCGCGAGCGCGGCGGCGACCTCGTCACCGTGCTCCCGCTCCTCCCCACCTTCAACACCGCGCCCGCCGAGCCGAGCCCCTACAGCCCGGTGAGCCGGCTGTTCTGGTCGGAGCTGATCCTGGACCTCGGGGACAGGCACACGCCAACGCCGGCGCCGGCCATGCTCAACGTGACCGCGGCCGACGCCGAGGTGCGCGCCGCGCTGGCCGGCCTCCCCGCGCCCGAGGGCGCCGATCCCGAGCTCCGTCGCTACGCCCGCTTCCGCGGCGCCCAGGCCCGCCTGGGCCGCAACTGGCGCGACTGGCCCGCCGGGGCCCGGAACGGCATGCTGGACGACGAGCACGTGGACGCCGAAGAGGAACGCTTCCACCTGGTGGCGCAGGCCATGGTACGCCGCCAGCTCCACGAGCTCCGCGGCCGCCTCGACGAGCACGGCAGCCGCCTGGGTCTCGACCTCGCCGTGGGCGTGCACCCCGACGGCTTCGACACCTGGAGCCGGCAGGCGCTCTTCGCGGGCGGGATGTCGGTGGGGGCGCCGCCCGACGGCGGCTTCCCGAGCGGGCAGGACTGGGGCTTCTCGCCGGTGCTGCCCACGGCGTCGCGGCAGGAGGGGCACAAGTACATCGCGGCATCCATCGCACACCAGGCGTCGCTGGCCGGCGTGCTCCGGGTGGACCACATCATGGCGTGGACCCGGCTCTACTGGATCCCCCACGGCATGGGCCTCCATCAGGGCACCTACGTCTCCTACCCGGCCGACGAGCTCTTCGCGGTGCTCACCCTCGAGTCCCACCGCCACAAGTCGGAGGTGGTGGGCGAGAACCTGGGCACGGTGCCCAAGGAGATCTTCGAGGCGCTGCCGCGCCACAAGATCTGGGGGATGTACCTGGCGCAGTTCGCGGCCTCGGACCCGGCGGGGGTGGATGCCCCGACGGCCAAGGACGTGGCGCTCGTGGGCACCCACGACACGCCGCCCTTCCAGGGCTGGCTCACCGGCACCGACATCGAGGACCGGGTGCGCTACGGCCTGCTGGCGCCCGAGGCTGTGCCCGCCACCGCCCTGGAGCGATCAGAAGCCACCGCCCGCCTGGCCCGCGCGCTCAAGGCCAAGGTGAGCGACCCCAAGCAGTTCCTGGTGCAGCTGCTCGAGTGGCTCGGCCGCTCCGACAGCCCGCTGGTGGCGCCCTGGTTCGAGGACCTCTGGCTCGAGGACCGCGGCGTGAACCTGCCGGGCACCCCGTCGAGCCTGCGCCCCAACTGGCAGCGCCCCATGAAGAAGCTGCTCGACGAGATCTTCACCGACCCGGAGGTGGAGGTGTTCCTCTCCTGCCTTCACCGCGCCCGCGCCGCCGCCCGCCGGGGCGCCGCGCGGTCCACTTCCTGAGGCACCCCATGGCCACCACCGCCACCGCCGCCCTCGGCACCCGCAGCAAGCCGCGGCTCTCGTTCTGGGAAATCTGGAACATGAGCTTCGGCTTCCTTGGCATCCAGATCGGCTTCGCGCTGCAGAACGCCAACGTGAGCCGGATCTTCGAGACGCTCGGCGCCAAGGTCGAGGAGATCCCCATCCTGTGGATCGCGGCCCCCGTCACCGGCCTGCTGGTGCAGCCCGTGGTGGGCTACCTGAGCGACCGGACGTGGAACCGGCTGGGCCGCCGCCGCCCCTACTTCCTGGTGGGCGCCATCCTCGCGTCCATTGCCCTGTTCGCCATGCCCAACAGCCCCGCGCTCTGGATGGCGGCGGGGCTGCTCTGGATGATGGACGCCTCCATCAACATCAGCATGGAGCCGTTCCGCGCCTTCGTGGGTGACAACCTGCCGTCGGAGCAGCGCACCACCGGCTTCGCCATGCAGAGCTTCCTCATCGGCACCGGGGCGGTGACGGCGTCCATCCTGCCCTGGCTCCTCACGACGCGCTTTGGCGTCAGCAACGAGGCGCCCCCGGGGATGATCCCGGACTCGGTGCGCTGGTCGTTCTACCTGGGCGGCGCCACGTTCTTTGCGGCGGTGCTCTGGACGGTGTTCCGGAGCAAGGAGTACTCGCCCGAGGACATGGCGAGCTTCGAGGAGAACCGGGAGCGGGAAGGGGAGACGCCGGAGCGGCGCACGCCGGCTGAGTTTGCAGCCAACGGCGGGAAGCAGGTGAAGGTGGGGGCGGGGGTGTTCCTGCTGGGGGCCGCACTCAGCGCGGCGGTCACCACGCTGCACCAGCGGGAGCTGATGATCCTCCCGGTCGGCATCGCGGTGATGGGGCTGCTGCTCATCCTGAGCGGCGTCATGCAGCAGGGCGGCAGGTACGACAACGGCTTCGTGACCATCCTGAACGACTTCCAGGACATGCCCGCCACCATGAAGCAGCTGGCGTGGGTGCAGTTCTTCTCCTGGTTTGCGCTCTTCGCCATGTGGATCTACACCACGCCGGCGGTCACCAAGCATCTCTACCACACCACCGACACCGCCAGCGCGCTCTACAACGAGGGCGCCAACTGGGTGGGCGTGGGCTTCGGCGCCTATAACGGCGTGGCCGCGCTGGTGGCGTTCCTCATCCCGGTGCTGGCGGCGCGCACCAGCCGCAAGATGGCGCACGCCCTCTGCCTGGTGGCCGGCGCCATCGGCCTCCTCTCCATCTTCACGCTCACCGACCCCAATTACCTCCTGCTCTCCATGGTGGGCGTGGGCGTGGCGTGGGCCAGCATCCTGGCCATGCCGTACGCCATCCTGACGGGCTCGCTGCCGCCGTCGAAGATGGGCTACTACATGGGCGTCTTCAATTTCTTCATCGTGATCCCGCAGATCGTGGCGGCCGCGCTGCTCGGCTTCCTGGTGAAGCGCTTCTTCGGCGGCGAGGCCATCTACGCCCTCGCCATCGGCGGCGGGTCGCTGATCATCGCCGCGCTCCTCACCCTGCGCGTGGACGACAAGGACGACGAGGCCAAGACCGTATGGCATCCCGGCTTCCCCAAGCAGCAGGCCTGATCGCGCTGGCGGCGCTCCTCGCCGCCGGCTGCTCCCGGACCCCGCCGGCCCCCGAGGCCGGCGCGCGGGTGGCGCCCGCCACCTACGCCACCCCGCCGGCCGCCGCGCGCTACTGGAACAGCGCCACCATCTACTTCCTCCTCACCGACCGCTTCGCCAACGGCGACCCGACCAACGACGGCGCCCTCGGCCGCAAGAAGGACGGCGCCAGGCTCCGGAACTTCGAGGGCGGGGACCTGAAGGGCCTCACCGAGAAGGTGAACGCCGGCTACTTCGACTCCCTTGGCGTCGACGCCATCTGGCTCACCCCGTTCGTGGAGCAGGTGCACGGCGCCGTGGACGAGGGGACCGGCAAGACCTACGGCTACCACGGCTACTGGGCCCGCGACTGGACCGCCGTGGACCCGGCCCTCGGGACGAAGGACGACCTCCGCGCCTTCATCGAGGCCGCGCACGCCCACAGGATCCGCGTCCTCATGGACGCCGTCATCAACCATCCCGGCCCCGTCACCCCCGAGGATCCCTCCTGGGGCGACGCCTGGATGCGCACCACCCCGCAGTGCACCTACAAGGACTACGCCACCGCTACCGACTGCACCCTGGTCCCCACGCTTCCCGACGTCCGCACCGAATCGGACGCGCCCGTGGAGCTGCCGGAGATGCTGGTGGCCAAGTGGACGGCCGAGGGACGGCTGGAGGCGGAGAAGGCGTCGCTGGACGCGTTCTTCCAGCGCACCGGCCACCCGCGGGCGCCGCGCTACTACTTCATCAAGTGGCTCACCGACTGGGTGCGGGAGTTCGGCATCGATGGCTACCGCATCGACACCGCCAAGCACTTCGAGGAGGATGTGGCGCTGGAGCTGCGGCACGAGGCGGATCGCGCGCTGGCCGACTGGCGGGCCGCCCACCCCGGCAAGGCGCTCGACAGCCTGCCGTTCTACATCGTGGGCGAGGTGTACGGCTACGGACTCGGGGCGGGCCGCAGCTATGACTTCGGCGACCGGAAGGTGGACTACTTCGCGCACGGCTACGACGCGCTGATCAACTTCGACTTCAAGTGGCAGGCCCGCGACAGCCTGGGCGCCCGCTACGCCGCCTACGCCGCGAGCCTCACCTCGGGCCCGCTCCAGGGCGTGGCCGTGCTCAACTACGTCAGCTCCCACGACGACGGCGGCCCGCTCGACAAGGACCGCACCGATCCCCTGGGCACCGGCACCAAGCTGCTGCTGGCACCCGGTGGCGCCCAGATCTACTACGGCGATGAGACCGCGCGCCCCCTCACCATTCCCGGCGCCAACGGCGACGCCAACCTCCGTTCGCCCATGAACTGGAACGACCTGGCCCGCGGCGCCCGCGCCCCCGTGGTGCTGGCGCACTGGCGGAAGCTCGGGATGTTCCGGAAGGCGCACCCCGCCGTCGGCGCGGGCGCGCACCGGGAGCTGCAGGCGGCGCCGCTGGTCTTTGCGCGCACGCTCGACTCCGACACCGTCATCGTGGCGCTGGACCTCGAGCCCGGCGCCAAGGCCATCCCCGTCGGCGGCCTCTTCCCCGACGGCACCGCGCTGGTGGATGCCTACACCGGCACCGTCACCAAGGTGCAGGGTGGCAAGGCGGTGCTCACCCCTCCCGCCACCCTGGTACTGCTCGCTACTCCCTGATCCACACCT
>JBGAOL010000248.1:0-6411 GCA_044221825.1 Gemmatimonadales bacterium | reverse complement strand
CCACTGCTTGCCGGCGTGGGTGCGGAGCAGGGTGCGGATCGTGACCGCATTGTCGCCGAGCGACTCGACCCCCACCACCTCCGGCTCCCCGTCGAACTGCGCCATCCAGGCGGGGTCGGCCACGAACTCCCTGGCCTCGTCGCGGAAGATGGCGAGGGCCCGGTCCACGTCGGTGGCGTAGGCCACCCCCACGTCCACCACCGCCCGGCTCCACTTCCGGGTCATGTTGCTCACGGTGGTGATCTGGCCGTTCGGGATCATGTGCACGGTGCCCTGCGCGTCGCGGAGCACCACCATGCGGAGCGTCATCCGCTCCACGACCCCGCTCTTCCCCGCCACCTCGATCACGTCGCCCACCGCGAACTGGCCCTCGAGCAGGTAGAAGAACCCGCTGATCACGTCCTTCACCAGGCTCTGCGCGCCGAAGGAAACGGCGAGTCCCAGGATGCCGGCCGCGCCGAGGATCGGCCCGATGTCGATGAAGACGTTGAGGGTGAGCAGCAGCCCGATGATGATGAGCACCACCTTGCCGAGGCTGCGCAGCAGCCCCGAGATGGTGCGGCCCCGCTGCTCCCGCTCGGTGAGGACGCTGTCGTCCCCGTCGTCCACGGCCATCTCGATGCGCCGGGCGATGAGGTTGACGGCCCGCATGGCGAGCCACACCACCACCCAGATGGCGAGGACGTTGAGCAGGTGGCGGAACAGCAGGCCGGCGTCGAGCTCGAGCAGGCGGGCCACCTGTTCGATCCAGCGCGGTACGGCCGAGAGTTGCGGGAGCCCCACGATGCCTCCAACGGGTCAGGCGCGCGAACGGGGGCGGAACTTAGGCGCGCCCGCCACCGCCTTCAACCGGCTTCAGAGCCCGAGCTCGAGCCCGGCCATGGCGGTCAGGAGTTCCTGCCGGGTGCGGGTGGCGTATTGGTCGAAGGTGGTGTGGAAGCGGGCCTCGAGCACCGCCCGCACGCGGCCTCCCCCCAGTGCGAAGGTGGCCCCGGGGCCGAAGCTCCCGCCGAAGACGGTGGAGCCGCCGCCCGCGGTCGGGGTGAACCGGTACGCGCCAAGGCCGAGCACCAGGTACGGGCGCACGGTCCGGGTGCCGAGCGCGCTCGCCCGCACGAAACCGCCGAAGACCCGCGCCTTGCGGTCCGACCCGTAGCGGAGTTCCGACCACTCGCCCCCGAAGCTCACGGTCCGGACCCGGAACCCCAGACCCACGGTGGTCCCGAAGTCGGCGCCGGACGCCCCGTCCTGCTCGTTCAGGTCTGCGGCGAGGCCGGCCGTGCCGACCACGAACGGCCGCGCCCCAGCCGGGGAGCGACGCGCGTCGTCGGACCATCCCTGGCCGTGGAGCGGGAGCGCCGAAGCCAGCAGGGCGGCGAGCGCGAGAGGAAGGAGGGGACGGGCCATCGGGGGGGCGAGCCTGAAGGAGTCGCCCAAACCTACCCCGCCCCGGGTGGTTGCGGGGAGGTCTTGAAACATTTAACCTGCACGTTAAGTATTACACCCATGCCGCCGCCCCACACCGACCTCTGCTTCCACGCCCTCGGCGACGGGGTGCGCCGGACCATCCTCGACCGCCTCCGAGCGGGGGAACTCTCCGCCGGGGCCATCGCCGAGGGGTTCGATATCTCGTGGCCCGCCGTGAGTCGCCACCTTCGGCTCCTCAAGGAGGCCAGGCTGGTGGAGGAACGGCGGGAGGGCCGCCAGCGGATCTACGCCCTCAACCGGGGAACCCTGCAGCAGACCGTCGGGCACTGGGTGGCCCTGTTCGAGACCCGCTGGGCCGACAACCTCCGCTCCCTGAAGGACCACGTGGAACGCTCACAGCCACCGCGAGGACGCCCATGATCCGCCAGGTCGATCCCCTCATCTCCTTCCCGGCCACCGACGTGGCGCGCGCCGTCCGCTTCTACACCGAGGTGCTCGGCTGCGAGGTGGTGCTGGCGGTGCCGGAGGCGTTCTATGTCTTCCGGCTCCCGGAAGGGGAGCAGGTGCTCGGCGTGCATGCGCACGACGGCCCGCTGCCCCCCGCCGAGCAGCAGGGCACCTGGATCTGGCTCAGGGTGGACGCCATCGCGCCGGTCCGGGAGCGGTTCCTGGCGCACGGCGTCCGCCTGCTCGGTGAGCCACAGGAACTCGGGCCAGGCTGGGAGCTGCCCTTCCTGGACAGCGAGGGGAACGTGCTGCGGCTGTTCGAGCCGCTCGACGTGGTGGAGCGGAGCATCGAGATCGCGGCGCCAGCGGCGGCGGTGTGGGAGGCGCTCACCCAGGCGGCGGCCATTGAGCGGTGGTTCGATGCCATCGACGACGTGACGTTCGAGGCCCGCCCGGGCGGGCGGGTGGCGTTCCGGGACCCCGCTTTCGGTGCCGTGGAGGGGTCGGTGACGGCCTGGGAACCGGCAACCCGGCTGGCTGTCGAGTTCCGGGCCAATTGGCCGCGGCTGCTCGAGTACCGCCTGACGCCGGTGGCGGGCGGCACCCGCCTGGACGTGGTCCAGCGCGACTTCGCCCCGCTCCGCGACCGCGATTTCGGCATCCCGGGCATGATCGAGCACCTGGAGCAGGCGCTGGCGCTGCTGGCCACGCTGGCCAAGGCCGGCGCGTTCGCCGTGAGCGCCGCCGATCTCGCGCGCACCGTGCGCGAGCAACTCAGGACGCCGAACTGAGCCACCGCCCCATGCCCCGAGCCGTGTCCCTGCTGATGCTGCTCCTCGCCCCCGCGCTGGCTGCCCAGGCCGTCCCCCAGCCCGCCAGCCAATCGGCGGAGCTTGCGCTGGCCCTGAGCGCCGCGCCCGAGCACCTGCGCGCCGGCGCGCGGGTGTACGTCCTCGGCTCCCGCGGCTACGAGCTGGCACAGTCCGGGGAAAACGGCTTCACGTGTCTGGTGGAGCGGGAGTATCCCACCACGGTGGAACCGGTGTGCTACGACTCGGTGGGGAGTGCGGCCTTCGTGCCGGTGGCGCTGGCGCGGGCGGGCGCGCGGGCGGCGGGCCGGGACGAGGCAACGATCCGGGCAGAGGTGGAGGCGGGTTATCGGAGCGGGCGGTTCCGCGGCCCGGCCGGCCCAGGGATCGCCTACATGCTGGCCACCGAGCAATCGGTGCGCGACGAAGCCAGCGGCGAGGTGGTGCGCTACGTGCCGCACCTCATGTTCTACGTCCCGCATGCCCGCGCCGGCACCCTCGGCCTCGAGTCACCCGACCTCGCCGGGCCCAAGGGCACCCCATTCCTGATCTACGAGGGTGACCCGCGCGCGATGATCATCGTGCCCGTTCACTGAGGCAGCCTGGCCGGCCGCTCCTCCCATCGAAGTGGCAGGGGCCTCGCCCCGGGCGGCACGCTGACCTCCACCCACAAGTCGCTCCCGCCGCTCACGCCGGAGGGATCCGGGATGTGCTCCGGGATGAAGATGGCGACGGGGTCCGCGAGCACGACGGTGCCGCTCTCGCTTGCCACGGCTGCGAGGCCAAGACCGGCGGCCCCGGCCGGCGCGTTGCGCGCCACCAGGCGGCCGTCCTCGACCGCCAGCACCACCCGCGTCCCGGCCGTGTCCCGTCGGCCATCGGCGGCCTCGAGACTCAGGCGCACGTAGCGACCGCGGAGCGGGTCCACCGGGTCGTACGGCCGCACCCGGACCCAGGCACGTGGACTGGCCGCCCGGCTGTAGGCCAGCTGGGCGTAGAGCACCCCGGCCAGCGCCAGGTGGGCGGCGAGCACCAGCAGCGAGCGCTGGCGCGCGATCACGCGGCCTGCTCCGTGGCGCGCGCCACCAGCCGCCGCCGCAGTCGCTCGAGCAGCGCGCCGAGCACCAGGAAGGACACCCCACCCACCAGCAGGCTCGTGGCCCGCCCGAAGCGGTCCATCACGCTGCCGAAGTAGAACGCCAGCACCGCCAGCGCGAAGCCGGCAAACCCCACGCTGATGCGGCGCGGGCTGGCATCGAGGACGCCGGAGAGCGCCAGCAGGACGCCCCCGAGCGCGGCCCAGAAGTGGTCGAAGAGGGCGGGACGGTCGCTGCCGAAGGTCAGCAACCCCACCCAGAGCGCGGCCACAGCCATATGCCACGCTCCCCGCGGCCGGAGCAGTGCGCCCGCCACGAGCGGCAAGGCGAAGAGCACGAGGGAGATCCCCGCCGCGCCGCCGGATTCCGGCACCACGGCCCGCCGGTTCCAGTCCATGGCAAAGAGCATGGCGGCGAGTGGAATGACCGTCACCGCGCCGATGATGGCCACGGTGCGACGAGGCACCGGCGCATCGGTGCCGTGCTCCGCCACGAGGTAGGCCACCGCGGTGAGCGCCAGCGCGCCGACTGGCGCCACCGGCTCGAGGAGTGGGTAGCGGTCCACCCACTCCGCCATCACCCACACCGGCGTGAGGACCGCCGCAAACAGGAGTTGCGGCCACTGCCTGAGCAGCAGCCATCCGGCCCAGCCGCCCAGGGCCCACAGCAGGAAGCCGTGGGCCCAGCTCGCGTGCAGGTTGTAGGTCTGGCCCAGCAGGAAGATCACCGCGCCAAGCGTGGCGGTGCCAACGGCGTGCAGGGTGGTGGCCAGGTGCGGCAGCCGCTCCGCGGCCCCGATGGCCGCCAGGTGCAGCAGGGTGAGGCTTCCCAGGAGGAGGGCGCTCCGACCGGTCGGGGAGAGTCCGTCCCAGTTGGCCGCCACGAAGAGGAGGATGCCGGCGGCGGCCATCAGCCCGCCGGCGCCCAGCGCCAGGCGGGCCAGCCAGCTGCCGGCGGCGGAAGGGCGGCTCGCTTCGAAGTCGCGGATGCGTGTGGCCGTGTCCGCATCGAGAAGCCCCGCCTGCCGCCAGCGCGCGAGTTGCTGCTCGAGCTGGGACATGCGGGGCAACCTAGCCGCCGGGGCGGCGGGGTCAAGCAGCCGCTAGAAGACGTGCCTCGGCGGGCGCACCACGAGAGTGGGATGCACCGAGCCGCGGATCACCTTGTCCGCCACGCTGCCGATCACCAGGCGCTCGAAACCGCCCGCGCCGTGGCTGGCCAGCACCACGAGGTCGGCGCGGAGCGCGTCGGCCTGCGCCAGGATGGCCTGCGGGGCGGCTTCCTCCATGCTCACGTGCGTGGTGACCGCCACGCCCTCCGCCGCGATCGCCGCGGCGATGCCGTCGAGGTAGGCCTTGGCGGCGTCCCGCCGCTTCTCGTCCGATTCGGGAGAGGGCGGCAGCACCACCAGGCCCGACGGATCGGCGATCGGGGCCGCCGGCTCCACGGCCATGAACAGCGCCAGCGCCGCGCCGAACGGCTTGGCCAGCGCCATGGCGCCGCCGATCGCCTCCTCGGCGAACGGCGAGCCGTCGAGCGAGACGAGGATGCGCTCGAGCCGCGGCTCCGGCGCCACGTCGCCCTGCGGCCGCACCAGCAGCATCGGCACGTGGAGCCTCCGCATCAGCTGGTCGGCCACGCTCCCGAGCCAGAAGCGGCTGAGCGGGCCCCGGCCGTGCGTGGTGAGGATGAGGAGGTCCGCGCCGCTCACCTCCACCTGTTCCTCGAGCGCCTCGGCCACCGGCCCCTCGAGCACGGCCGAGGTCACCGGCACGTTGGCGCCGCCGCGCCAGCGGTCCACCACGCCGTTCAGGTAGGTCACCTCCCGCACCCGCGCTTCCTGGTCGAGCTGCGCCTCGATCTCCGGGACCTCCAGCGCGGTGGCGAGCGCCGGCACGGGGTGGTGCACCATGGCCACCTGCACCAGCGCGCCGCTGCGCGCGGCGATCGCGAAGGCCAGCGGCAGGGCCTGCTCCGAGAAGGGCGATCCGTCGAGCGGAACGAGGATCGAGCGGTAGGGCGGCTGGGTGGTCTTCATGGGTTTCCCCCTTTCTACGAGGCACTTCGAAGCTCGCGCCGAAAACATGAAGCTCTCTTGAAGGAGCAGCGAAAGGGTCGTTCTGCGACGCCCGGATACGAGGCATGGTCGAATGCCGCACCAGCGACGAATCGAGCAGCATGCCCACCACTGCTGGGGATGCGGCAGGGGCGCTGCCCGACGCGCACCTCAGGGTGGAAGACGCACCCCCCGGCCGACCTCACCACGGGACGCCCGGAGGCCCGGGCCCTGCCGCTCAGCGGGCGCCGAGCCAGATCCCGCCGGCGCTCGCAAGGCCGAGCAGCAGGAGGCCACCGCCGGCAGCGCGCCGGAACCCTCCGCTCCCCAGCGCCAGCGCCACGATCAACTTGAGGAGCGTGTTGGCCAGTACGCCGACGGCCATGGCCAGCGCCGCGAGCGGCACGCGGTCCGCCTCACTGGCGAGGCGCGTCATGGCGAGCGTCAGCGCATCCATGTCCGTGAGACCGAGCAGGCCGGCGGAGGCGAGCACGCCGGGATTCCCGAACGCCGCGTGGACCCCCGCCATCACCATGAGCACGGCCTGGAACCCGAGGGCCAGCAGCACGGCCGT
>JBGAOL010000247.1:0-6526 GCA_044221825.1 Gemmatimonadales bacterium | reverse complement strand
TCCTCGTGCCATGTCCGGCCCGGTGCAGTGGGCGGAGGACTTGCGCGGCGGGCTACTCTATGGGCCGCAACGTGTTAGGCGACGGTGACGCGCCGGAAATGGGCTCCGGACGCGTCCGCGCCAGCTCGCAAATTTTCGTCCGCAACGAAGCGTCCGAGGGGAATCCGGGGGTGGGAACGTGGACCTGACGGGGTTGGAGCGGCGCCAGGCACGCGCATTTCTTCGGGGAAATGCCGAAGATTGGTGCCAGCCGCCTGGTCGCCGAGGGGGCGCGCACGTGCTGGCGCGTGGTGGGGATGGTACGGGGTGCGCGTGATTGGTAGCGGGCGCCGCCCACGGCGCAGCGCGGGCACACGCCGCACGGACGCCGGTGCGCCCCGCGCGGGCGCTGGTGCACCCTGCGCACCGGCCCGGGCACGGCGCGCAGGGGCCGCGGCACGCCGCGCAGGCACTCGCGCACGCCGCGCAAGTGCTCGCGCACGGGGCGCAAGCCGCCGCGCACACCGTGCAGGCGCCCGCGCCAGCCGCGCAAGCCTCTGCGCACGGCGCGCAAGCCTCCGCGCACGGCGCGCGAGGGCCGTACCGCGGTGCGCGAGCGGTGCAGCGGCCAGCTCGGGCGGCGTCGCCGGTCCCTCAAGTGGCGTAGCTGCTCGCTCGAGCGGCGTAGCGGGTCGCTGGAGTGACGTAGCCCCTCGCTCGAGTGGCGTAGCCCCACGCTCCAGTGGCGTCGGGCCTCGCTCAAGTGCCGTCGCTGATCGCAAAAGTGGTGTAGCTGATCCCGGAAATGGCGTAGCGGATCACTGAAGTGGTGGAGCTCATCCCTGAAGCGGCGTAGCGGATCGCTCAAGTGGCGTAGCTGCTCGCTCAAGTGCCGTAGGTGCTGGCTGAAGTGCCGTAGCTGCACCCTCAAGTGCCGTAGCTGCACGCTCAAGTGCCGTAGCTGATCGCTCAAGTGCCGTAGCTGATCGCTCGAGCGGTGTAGGGCGAGGCTCTAGCGCCGTCCCGGTCCGCTGTGCCATCGTAGCGCTGTGGAAAAGTCGTGTTGGACGTCGCTCGAGTGCCGCCTATATAAGGAACGGCGCCGTGGCCGGGCCGCCGGCCGGTCACGGGGCCCGCGCCCCCCTTGCCTGGCGCGCCTCGGCCGTCGCCGTGGCCGGTGCCGGCCTCCTAGTCCCCGCCCCCATCCCCACCACCCCCCGTCGCTCCCTGCTGTCGCAGCCCCCGCTGTCCGCGTTCCCGTCCCCACCGCCGTCTCCAGCACAGTCCGCGTCGCCGCTGGTCGAGCCGCTGTCGGATCCACTCCAGCCGGCATCGCCGGCGCTGCTGCCGGCGGCGGCGTCGCGGGAGCGCCGGTCGCCGCCCCCGGGTCCTCGGCGGCGGAGCGCCCGGCCCAGCAGGATCACCGCAACCGCGATCGCCATCACGATGGGCAGGCTCATGCCACGGTCCTCGGGCGCGCTGGCGGAAGGAGCAGACTGGTGCCTGATTTCATCCCCCAAGCTGCGCCGTCCCCGCACTCCCGGCAACCACGGCCCCCCGCATGCGCCTCCGCCTCGCCCCGCTCCTCCTCCTCTCCCTGGCCCTGGGCTGCGGCGGCGTGAGCACCCGCACCAGCGCCCCCACCGAGGAGGAGTTCCGCGCCCTGCTGGCCCAGGGCAGCGGCTCCAACTACGCCGTCACCGACGTCAGGAGCGGCGACCCGCGCCTGCAGCCCCGCGTCCTCCCCTTCCCCGCCGCCACCGTGCGCGGCCGCGTCATCAGCGCCATCCTCACCCTCCCGCGCTGGGAGGTGCACGACTCGAGCGGCCCCGTGATCTGGGCCGTCCGCACCACCCGCCTCTGGCGCTTCCGGGACGACGTCTTCGTCCTCGTGGAGCCGCAAGGCGACTCGAGCCTCGTCCTCGCCCGAAGCGCGAGCCGCGTCGGCAAGGGCGACCTGGGCCAGAACCGCCGCAACCTCCACGAGCTCTGGCGCGCGCTCGAGCGCTCCCAGCCCGGGGCCGCCGCGGCTACCTTCGGGAAGCCATGACTCCGTCTTCCCGAACGCCCAGGACCATGAACAAGCCGCTCGCCGCCACGCTCGCCCTCCTGGCCCTCCCCCTGAGCCTCGCCGCCCAGGGCCCCGGCCCGCGCCTCATCTCCGCCCTCATCGATTCCGCGGGGAACCGGGTGGGCCAGGTCACGGCCTCCGAGGACGCGGGCGGCGCGCTGCTGCAGGTGCTGGTGAACGGCCTCACCCCCGGCCAGCACGGCATGCACCTCCACGCCGGTGCCAAGTGCGAGCCGCCCGCCTTCACCACCGCGCAGGGCCACTTCAACCCCACCGCGAAGAAGCACGGCCACAAGAACCCGGAGGGCGCGCACGTGGGCGACCTCCCGAACCTCACCGTCATGGCCGACGGCACCGGCCGCGCCCAGCTCCACGTGGACGGCTGGCTCCTCCGCGCCGGCGAGAAGAGCGTCGGCGCGCCCGGCACCGCGCTCGTGATCCACGCCGGCCCCGACGACGACGCCACCGATCCCTCCGGCAACAGCGGCGCCCGCATCGCCTGCGCCGTCATCTCGGTGGCCCCCGCCGAGTGACCGCCGGCGGCCCCTCGGCCGCCGGCGCGCGGCGCGCTCCCCTCCTGAGCCTCACCGCCGCCGGTCTCGCCTGCGAGGCCGGCGGCTTTCACATTGACCCGTGGGCGCCGGTGGACCGCGCCCTCGTCACCCACGCCCACGGCGACCACCTGCGCTGGGGCTCCCGCCACTACCTGGTGGCCGCCCCCGGCGTGGAGCTGGCGAGGCGCCGCCTGCCGCCCGGCGCCAGCGTCGAGGGCCTCCCCTACGGCGAGCGCCGCACCATCAACGGCGTCACCGTCAGCTTCCATCCCGCCGGCCACATCCTGGGCAGCGCGCAGGTGCGCGTGGAGCACCACGGCCACACCTGGGTGGTGAGCGGCGACTACAAGCTCGAGCCCGACCCCACCTGCGCTCCCTTCGAGCCGGTGCGCTGCCACGGCTTCGTCACCGAGTGCACCTTTGGCCTCCCCATCTACCGCTGGGCGCCGCAGGCGGAGGTGTTTGCCGGCATCAACGCCTGGTGGCGCGCCAACCAGGCCGCCGGCCGCGCCACGCTCCTCATGGGCTACGCGCTCGGCAAGGCCCAGCGCCTGCTCGCGGGACTCGATGCCTCACTCGGCCCCATCGTGACCCACGGCGCCGTGGAGAAGATGCTGGAGCCCTACCGCGCGCAGGGCATCAGGCTCCCGCCCACCGTGCCCGTGAGCGAGGAGGCAAAGAGGGGCGGCGACTTCAGCAACGCCATCGTCATTGCCCCGCCCGGCGCCGAGGCCACCCCGTGGGCCCGCCGCTTCGGCGACGCGGCGCTGGGCTTTGCCTCGGGCTGGATGCAGGTGCGTGGCAACCGCCGCCGCCAGGCGCTCGACCGCGGCTTTGTCCTCTCCGATCACGTGGACTGGCCGAGCCTCCTCACCGCCATCGAGGCCACGGGCGCCGAGACCATCTGGGCCACCCACGGCTTCACGGGGCCGCTGGTGCGCTACCTCCGCGAGCAGGGCAAGGACGCCCACGCCCTGAGCACCCGCTACGAAGGCGAGCGGGACGACGCCGACGGGGCCTGACCGTGCGCCGCTTCGCCGCGCTGTATCAGGCATTGGACCAGAGCAACGCCACCGGCGACAAGCTCGCCGCCCTGGTGGACTACTTCCGGAGCGCGCCCCCCGCCGACGCCGCATGGGCGGTGGCCTTCCTCATGGGCCGCCGCCCCAAGCGCGTCATCTCGGCGCCGCTCCTCCGCCTCTGGGCCGCGGAAGAAGCGGGCGTGTCCGAGTGGCTGTTCGAGGAGTGCTACCAGCAGGTGGGCGACCTGGGCGAGACCATTGCCCTCCTGCTCCCGCCGCACGGCACCGGGGCGCTCGAGGCGCCACTGGCGCAGTGGGTGGAAGAGCGCCTGCTGGCGCTGCCGCGCAAGACGGTGGAGGAGCAGCGTGCGGTGCTGGTGGGTACGTGGCGCGCGCTCGACGCCGGCGAGCGCTTTGTCTGGAACAAGCTCCTCACCGGCGGCTTCCGGGTGGGCGTCTCGGCGCGCCTCGTCATCCGCGCCCTCGCCACCGCGAGCGGCCTCGCCGAGGAACTCGTGGCGCACCGCATCACCGGCAAGTGGGAACCGAGCGCAGAGTGGTACGCGCGCCTCATCAGCCCGGAGCCCGGCGACGCGATCGCCAGCCAGCCCTATCCCTACTTCATGGCCTATCCGCTCGAGGCGGAGCTCGACACCCTCGGCGCCGTGGGCGACTGGCAGGTGGAGTGGAAGTGGGACGGCATCCGCGCCCAGCTGGTGCGCCGCGCCGGTGACGTCTGGCTCTGGAGCCGCGGCGAGGAGCTGCTGGCGGGCCGCTTCCCCGAGCTCGAGGAGGCCGCGCGCCTCCTCCCCGACGGCGTGGTGCTCGACGGCGAGATCCTGCCGTGGCGGGATGGCGCGGCGCTCCCGTTTGCGCTGCTCCAGAAGCGCATCACCCGGAAGACCGTGACGCCTAAGCTCCGCGACGAGGTGCCGGTGGTGCTCCTGGCCTTCGACCTGCTGGAGCAGGCCGGCGAGGACCTCCGCGCCCTGCCCCTCGCCGGGCGCCGCGCGCGGCTCGAGGTGCTCCTCGCCGCCCGGAGCGGCAACGGCCGCCTCCTCCCGGCGCCCATCGTCCCCGGCCCCGACTGGGCCGCCCTCGCCGCCACCCGCGCCGACGCCCGCCGGCTCCACGCCGAGGGCTACATGCTCAAGCGCCGCGACTCGGCCTACGGCGTGGGCCGTCGCAAGGGCGACTGGTGGAAGTGGAAGGTGGATCCCTACAGCGTGGACGCCGTGCTCCTCTATGCCCAGCCGGGTCACGGCCGCCGCGCGGGGCTCTACACCGACTACACCTTTGCCGTCCGCTCGGGCGACGAGCTGGTGCCCTTTGCCAAGGCCTACTCCGGGCTCTCCGACGAGGAGATCCGGAAGGTGGACGCGTTCGTGCGCGCCAACACCATTGACCGCTTTGGCCCCGTGCGGTCGGTCAAGCCCGAGCTGGTCTTTGAGATCGCCTTCGAGGGGATCCAGGCCTCGCCCCGGCACAAGAGCGGCATCGCGGTGCGCTTCCCCCGCATGGCGCGCTGGCGCCACGACAAGACCGTGGCCGACGCCGACACCCTCGACGCGCTCCACGCCCTCCTCCGCCAGCACGGGGGCGAGGCGTGACGAGTGCGCAGGGCCTCATCGAGTCGTGGTTTGCCGCCGGCGGCTGGACGCCGTTCGAGTTCCAGCGCGAGGTGTGGACCGCCTACCAGCGGGGCGAGAGCGGCCTCATCCACGCCGCCACCGGCACCGGCAAGACCTACGCGGCCTGGCTCGGCCCCCTGCTCGAGTGGATGGACGCCCACCCCGCCGGCATCGGCGCCCGCCGGAAGCGCATGGAGCGGACGAGCGCGCCGCCGCTTCGCGTCCTCTGGCTCACCCCGCTCCGCGCCCTGGCCGCCGACACCGAGCAGGCGCTCAAGGCCCCCGTCGAGGCGCTGGGCCTCCCCTGGACCGTGGAGAGCCGCACCGGCGACACCAGCGCCACCCGCCGAGCCCGCCAGCGCGAGCGGCTCCCCACGGCACTCATCACCACGCCCGAGAGCCTCTCGCTCCTCCTCACCCTGGCCGACCGGAACAGCCTCTTCACCGACCTCCAGTGCGTGGTGGTGGACGAGTGGCACGAGCTGATGGGCACCAAGCGCGGCGTGCAGGTGGAGCTCTGCCTGGCCCGGCTCCGGAAGCTGGCGCCCGGCCTCCGCACCTGGGGCCTCTCCGCCACGCTCGGCAACCTGGACGAAGCGTGCGCCACGCTGCTCGGCCGCTCGGCCGACGGCAGCGCCAATCCGGGCCGCCTCATCCGCGGCCTCGTCCCCAAGGCCCTCGCCGTGGATGCGCTCATCCCCGAGACCATCGAGCGCTTCCCGTGGGCGGGGCACCTCAACACCCGGATGCTCCCGCAGGTCATCGCCGCCATCGAGGAGGGCGGCACCACGCTCGTCTTCACCAACACCCGCTCCCAGTGCGAGCTCTGGTTCCAGGCGCTGCTCGACGCGCGCCCCGACTGGGCCGGCGTACTGGCACTGCACCACGGCTCGCTGGCACGGAAGTCCCGCGACGCGGTGGAAGCGGGCCTCCGGGACGGCTCGCTCCGCTGCGTGGTCTGCACCTCGAGCCTCGACCTCGGCGTGGACTTCACGCCGGTGGACCGCGTGCTCCAGGTGGGAAGCCCCAAGGGCGTGGCCCGCCTGGTGCAGCGCGCCGGCCGGAGCGGGCACCAGCCGGGCGCCCTCTCCCGCGTCACCTGCGTCCCCACCCACGCCTTCGAGCTCGTGGAAGTGGCCGCCGCGCGCGACGCACTCGAGGCCCGCGCCATCGAGGCGCGCCCCCCGCTCGAGCGGCCGCTCGACCTCCTGAGCCAGCACGTCGTGACGCTCGCACTCGGCGGCGGCGTCGCCGCGGATGAGCTCCTGG
>JBGAOL010000246.1:0-6426 GCA_044221825.1 Gemmatimonadales bacterium | reverse complement strand
GGCGGGCACCGCCGCGGCGGCGGGGCGCTCTGGTGAGCCGGGGCCGGGCGCCGTAACTTCCGGCGTCCCCATCACCTAGGCCCCGGCCCTGAGCGACCTGCAGGCCTCCCTCCAGGCAGCGTTACCCGGCTACCGGCTCGAGCGCCCGCTCGGGCGCGGGGGCATGGCCACGGTGTTCCTGGCGCAGGACCTCAAGCACAAGCGTCCCGTCGCCCTCAAGGTGCTGCACCCGGAGCTGGCGCACGCGCTCGGCCCCGAGCGCTTCCGGCGCGAGGTGGAGCTGGCGGCGCGGCTGCAGCATCCCCACATCCTCACGGTGTTCGACTCGGGGGAGGCCGCCGGCCACCTCTGGTTCAGCATGCCGTACGTGGAGGGCGAGTCGCTCCGCGACCGGCTGGCGCGCGAGCGGCAGCTGCCGGTCGAGGACGCGGTGCGCATCGCCGTCGAGGCGGCGCGCGCGCTCGAGTATGCCCACGAGCACGGCGTGGTGCATCGCGACATCAAGCCCGAGAACATCCTGCTCACCAAGGACGGCTCCACGCTCGTGGCCGACTTCGGCATCGCGCGGGCGCTGCAGGCGGGGGAGGAGGCGTCGCTCACCGAGACCGGCATGGCGGTGGGGACGCCCGCCTACATGAGCCCCGAGCAGGCCAGCGGCGAGCGGCAGCTCGACGCGCGCACCGACGTCTACTCGCTCGGCTGCGTGCTCTACGAGATGCTGGCCGGTGAGGCGCCGTTCACCGGCCCCACGGTGCAGGCCATCATCGGCAAGCGGCTGCGGGGCGAGGTGCCGGACGTGCGGGTGGCGCGGCCCTCGGTGCCGCGCACGGTGGGGGAGGCGGTGACCAAGGCGCTCGCCCCCGTGGTGGCCGACCGCTACGCCACGGCGGGCGCGCTGGCCAAGGTGCTGAGCGCCACCATGACCGCCAGCCTCACGGGCGCGCGCCCCAGCTCGGCGAGCGCCCGGCCGAGCGCGCCGGGCCCCGCGGCGCGGCGCCGGGTGCCCACCGGGCTGGCGCTCCTGCTGGTGGGGTTCCTGATCGGCGCGGGAGTGCTCTTTGCCTGGCGGAAGAACGGCCACGCGGGGGACGCCGGCGCGCCCAAGGTGATCGCCGTCCTGCCCTTCGAGAACCAGGGCGACAGCACGCAGGAGTACTTCGCCGACGGCATCACCGACGAGGTGCGGGGCAAGCTCTCGGCGCTGCCGGGGCTCACCGTCATTGCCGGGGGCAGCTCGCGCGCGTACAAGCACACCGACAAGCCGCTCGCCGAGGTGGCGCGGGAACTGGGGGCCACGCACCTGCTGGTGGCCACCGTGCGGTGGGCCCGGAACCCGGATGGCTCGATGCAGGTGCGGGTGAGCCCGGAGCTGGTGGCGGTGGCGGGCGGCACGCCCACCACCCGGTGGCAGCAGGCCTTCGATGCCGCGCTCACCAACGTCTTCCAGGTGCAGGCCGACATCGCGGGGCAGGTGGCGGGGGCGCTCGACGTGGCGCTCGCGGACAGCGTGAGCCGCACCATCGCGGCGAAGCCGACGGGGAACCTCCCCGCCTACGACGCCTTCCTGCGGGGGGAGGAGCTCTTCGTCACCAGGGCGCTCAACTCGCCATCGGGGCTCCGCCAGGCCATCGGCTTCTACAAGGAAGCGCTGGCGCTCGACTCCAACCTGGTGCCGGCCTGGGCCCAGATGTCGCGGGCGCACAGCCTGCTCTACTCCAACAGCACGCCCGACCCGGCGGTGGCCACCGCCGCACTGGAGGCGGCGCGCCGCGCGCTGGCGCTCGACTCCACCCACCCGCTGGCGCGCCAGGCCCTCGGCTCCTACTACGCCAACGTGCGGAACGACCTGGCCCGGGCGCGCGTCGAGTACCAGGCCGCGCTCCGGCGCGACCCCGCCAATGCCGCGGTGCTGCGCAGCATCTCGTTCCTGGAAGCCGCCACCGGGTCGTGGGACTCGGCGCTGGCGCACGCCCAGCAGGCGCTGCGCTTCGATCCGCGGTCGGTGTCCTCCGCCAGCCGCCTCGGCGGCACGCTGCGCGCGCTGCGCCGCTACGGGGAGGCGCGCACGGTCCTGGAGCGTGCCACGGCGATGGTGCCCACCAACCTGGCCATGGTGGAGCAGCGGCTGATGGTGGAGCTCGGCGTGGGCGACCTCGCCGCCGCCCGCGCCGTGGTGCGCGCCGTGCCCGCGGAGGTGGGACAGCCGGCCGTGGTGGCCTACGTGGCCAACTACTGGGACCTCTTCTGGGTGCTGGACGACGCGCAGCAGCGCCTGCTCCTGTCGCTCGCGCCGGGGGATTTCGACGGGGATGAGGCGTCGTGGGGCATCGTCATGGCGCAGACCGCCTGGCTCCGCGGCGACTCGGCCCGGATGCGCAGCACCGCCCAGACCGCGCTGGCCGGCTTCCGCCTCCACCTCCAGAACGCCCCGGACGACGTGCAGCAGCTCCTCTTCGTGGGGCTGGCGGAGGCCTACCTCGGCCGGAAGGCGGAGGCCATCCGCGATGGCGAGGCGGCGATCCGCCAGGCGCCGCTCACCGGCGATGCCTCGACCGCGCCGTACTTCCACCAGGTGCTGGCGCGCATCTACGTGCTGACCGGGGAGCAGGAGAAGGCGCTCGACGTCATCGAAAAGCTGCTCACCATCCCCGGCGACCTCTCCCCGGGCTGGCTCCGCATCGATCCCAACTTT
The DNA here is from genome assembly GCA_044221825.1 of Gemmatimonadales bacterium. Lineage (GTDB taxonomy): Bacteria > Gemmatimonadota > Gemmatimonadetes > Gemmatimonadales > GWC2-71-9 > JADJOM01. Next base: position 3,734 of record JBGAOL010000246.1, on the reverse strand, counting down.
GCGGCGCTCAAGGGGAACCCGCGCTTCGACCGGCTCCTCTCGTCACGTCCGTAAGGGCCGACAAGGCGATCGCGCTCCTCGAGCAGTTGCTCCAGCTCCCGGGCGACCTCTCCCCCGGCTGGCTCCGCATCGATCCCAACTTCGCGGCGCTCCGGGGGAACCCGCGCTTCGATCGCCTCATCGCCGCGCGTCCGTAAGGGCCGACTATAGTCGGCCCCTACGGACTCCGACTTGCGGCTTGCGCCTGGGCCCGCCGCCCCCGATCCTCCCGGCTCCCCGAACCCGGCCGCCCATGTCCGCGCCTTCCCCGCTCTACGACATCCCCCTCCAGACCATCGACGGCGAGACGCAGACCCTGACGCGCCACCGCGGCAAGGTGCTGCTCATCGTCAATGTGGCGAGCAAGTGCGGTTACACGCCGCAGTACGCGGGGCTCGAGGCGCTGTGGCGGAAGTACCAGGCGCAGGGCCTGGTCGTGCTCGGCTTCCCGTGCGACCAGTTCGGCTTCCAGGAGCCGGGGGACGAGCTCGAGATCAAGCAGTTCTGCTCGCTGACGTACGACGTGACCTTCCCGATGTTCGCCAAGATCGAGGTGAACGGGGCCGGCGCCCACCCGCTCTACCAGTTCCTGAAAAGCGAACGCCCCGGGCTGCTGGGCTCCGAGGCGGTCAAGTGGAACTTCACCAAGTTCCTGGTGAACCGTGAGGGGCGCGTGGTGAAGCGCTTTGCGCCCACCGACACCCCGGAGCAGCTCGAGCCGGCCATCGTCAGGCTGCTGTAGCCGCGCCTAGTCGTCGCGCGGGGACTTGAAGCCGACCTGGACGTGGGTGCCGTCGCAGAAGGGCGGGCGCCCGGTCTGGCCGCAGCGGCAGAGGGAGAAGGGGGCGCGGCGCTCCTCGCTGGTACCGGTAGGCAGTTCGAGCGTCACGGTGCCCTTCACCACGATGGGGCCGTCCTTCGACGGGTGCACCACCACCCGGGGCGACGCGAACGGCACCGGCTTCACCGGCGCCTGCCCCGCGCGCACCGCCTGCAGCGCGCCGCTCGGGCACCTGGCCACCACGTCCACCACCTGCTCCGGCCAGACGCCCGGCACGTCGAGCCGGATCCAGTCCGGCCGGTTCACGTCGAACACCTCGGGCAGCCCGCGCAGGCACTCGGCGGCGTGGCGGCAGATGTTGGGATCGAAGGTGACCACCAGGTCCTTGGTGTGCACCACCTGGAGCGGCTTCGGCATGGCGGATCGTGGTGAGGGACGGGGCGCGGGGCTCGGCGTCCTTCAACTTAGCACCAGCGCCATCGGGGCGAGGTGCACCGAGGGCGGGCCCCATCGGGCCGGGGAGGGATGATGCGGCTCGTGGAGCTGGTGCGGGTGCTGGCGCCGGTGGTGGGGGCGGCGGGCTTCGCGCTCGGGGTGGTTCGGCGGCGGCTCCTGCGGCGCTTCCAGCGTGAGGACGCGACGGCCCCGGAGCGCGCCATCACGGTGGACACCGCCAACCCGCTCCGGCGGTTCCACCTGCGGCGGCTGGTGCATGCGGGAGTGATCGAGCAGCTGCCCGACGGCCGGCTCTGGCTGCAGCGGGAGGCGCTGGCCGAGTACCGGAAGCGGCGGCTGGTGCGGGTGGGGATCGCCCTGTTCGTGGTGCTGGCGCTCGTCGTCTGGCTCGCCCGGCGCAGCGCTCCGTAGCGGATCCCCGAGATCGAGACGGCGGAGCGTAGCTCCGCCGTTACGATGCATTGAGCTGGCGGAAGCTAGCCGCGGGCGCGGCGTCCCACGTCGGAGCTCTCGCCGTCCGCGGGCTCGGAGCGCGCCGACGCGATGAGCTTGATGCCGAGTTTCGGCTCGGGCACGCCGAGCGGTCGCTCGGCCACGGCGAGCAGCTCCTCCAGGCGCGCCTTGCGGGCGCGGGCCGCCACCAGGCGCTGCTCCAGCGCCTCGATCTCGGTGGCCAGCTCGGCGATCTCCGCCGGCACGTGATCAACGACGGCGCGCAGCGTGTTCATCATGGCGCCGCTCGCCAGCCGCCCCGCGCTTCCCACCAGTCCACGTTCCATGGTCCCGTCGCCGCGTTGGCTGCTCGTGTGGTTGTCGTGGTCCCGCACCGGGCCGAGGATCGGCCCGTGGCTAGCATAGGACAGGCCCCGGGGACGCGCCATCCTGCCTGAGGGGGAGACACGCGGGTGTGCGTGAGGCACATCCCTCCGGGTGGTGCGCCGGGACACACCCCTCCCCCGGGAGGGAGCGGGCCGCCCGACGCGGGTGGGAGACCCGCGTTCCCCCCCATGCCACGGTGGGGGCGCCCGCGCCGGGACGCCAACCCGGGCAACGCAACGCGGCGCTAACGAACGCGCGCCTTCGGTTTCGGGGGACCGGCCCGGTCGGCGCGGAGGACGCTGAGCTTGCCGTCGCTCTCGATGTAGCAGCGCCGGACTTCGGCCAGTGAGGCGATGCCCTGCTGCCGCAGCTGCTCCTCGAGGTCGTCCTCGGTGAGCAGCTCGGCGTGGAGGTTGCGGCGCAGGACGCGCCCGTTCCGCACCACCAGCAGCGGCGGGGGCTCGAGCAGGCGGTGGACGGCCTCGAACCGGAAGCTGAGCCAGTTGAGGAGGTGATTCCACCCGAAGATCGTGGCCACCAGCACCAGGCCCTCGGTGATCGAGTGGTACTCGCCGGCCATGCCGTTCTGGGCGGCGTCGGCCACCAGGAGGAGGACGATGAGGTCGGCCCGGGACAGCTCCCCCGCCTCGCGGCGGAGGAGCCGGAGGATGGCCAGCACCGACAGGTAGATCACCGTGCCACGGAAGACGAGTTCCAGCAGGTTGCCGGAGGGGACGAACAGGCGGGACCAGTCCATGGGCAGCTCCCGGGGCGGTGGCCGAACCTCGTGTGAGTGGCGACGTTGGGCCCCGGGCGGGCCGCACCATGCACCGGGGCCAACCGGCGCCTCCGCGTGAGGTGAACCTGATGGGCGGCCCGTCACCATTTCACGATCCCTTCAGGCGCCGTCCGGTAGCATCAACCCGGTGCCATAGCTCTCCACCCCTTGGAGCCGCGTGGCCCGGACCGAACGAGCCATGACGGCCACCAAACCTGCCCCAGCCGCCCACCCGAGCGGCGACAAGCGGTTCAAGCTGCTGGACCGCGCCATCAACCTCCATCAGGGCAACGGGCACGCCCTCATCGAGGTGCTGCACACCGCGCAGAACGTCTTCGGCTTCCTCGAGGACGACGTCCTGCTCTACATCGCGCACGCGCTCAAGCGGCCGCTGAGCCAGGTGTACGGCGTCGCCACCTTCTACCACTACTTCCGCCTGAAGCCGGCGGGGGAGCACACCTTCATCCTCTGCCAGGGCACCGCCTGCTACGTGAAGGGCGCGCCCCAGCTGCAGAAGGCCGTGGAGCACCGCTGCCGGGCCCGCTTCGGCGAGACCACGAAGGACGGCAAGGTGTCGCTGCTCACGGCGCGCTGCGTCGGCAGCTGCGGCCTGGCGCCGGTGGCGGTGGTGGACGGCCAGATGGCCAGCAAGATGAGCGAGGCCGACGCGCTGGCCCGCATCAATGCCTGGCTCGGCGACGACGGGAAGGCGGGTGCCCCGTGACCCACGACGAGCTCCACGAGAAGGCCGAGGCGGAGCGCGCGCGCCAGGCCGGCTTCGCGAAGCGGGTGCGCTGCTGCACGGCCAGCGGCTGCCAGGCCTGCGGCGCCAGCGAGGTGCACAAGGCGTTCGAGGCGGCC
>JBGAOL010000245.1:0-6451 GCA_044221825.1 Gemmatimonadales bacterium | reverse complement strand
GGGGCGTTGCCGGCCCGGGCCCTGAGATGTAGTGGTGGGGCTCGGCGAGAGGCCGGGAGCGTTGCCGAACCCGAACGGACACCCACAAAAACAATAGGGCTCACCTTCCGGTGAGCCCACCATCCTCGCGCAGTTCCTCTGCGGCCCTCCGCGTCTCCGCGCCTCTGCGGTAAAACAGAACGACCAGCCCGCCCAAGCCCTACCTGGCAGCCAGCACCTCGCGCACCTCCCGGATCTGCCGCGTGTGCCGCTCGGTGTGGGCGGCGGCGAAGAGCAGCCACTGCACGCCGTCGAGGGTGCCGAGGATCGGGTGCGGGGAGCCGTACTCGCGCAGGTCGGCGTCGGTGCCGCGGATCCACGCCTCGAGCTCGGCGCGCGTGGTGGTGAAGACCTCGATGGTGGCGGCGAGGCTGCCGTAGCGGCCCGTCGGGTTCACCGCCTCGGGCGCGGGGCGCACCCTGGACCGGTCGAACATGAGCCGCACGATCTGGTCGTCCGTGATCCGGGGCGACGACTCCCGCGGCGGCAGCGGCAGGCCGAGCAGCTTCTTCGTCACCAGCTTGGTGATGCTCTGCAGCACCACCGTGGTGTGCTCGGCCGTCTCGGCCACGGACCACTTGTCCTCCGCCGGCTTCACCGCGGCGTCCGCTTCCGCGAGCCCCGCGAGCGCGGCGAGGAAGCCGTTGCCGGTGGCGTCGATCTCCTGCAGCACCATCTCGCGGCGTGGACTCACGCTCATCGGAAACTCCGGGGTCAGAGGCCCAGCCGCACGCTGAGCTGGGCTGAGTAGTAACGGAACGCGCCGACCGTGCTGCTCACGGCGCTGTTGGAGATGCCGCCCGAGAGCGCCACCTCGTCGTTGAGGCCGAGCTGCCGGGCCACGCGCCCCTCGATGTGCCACTGCGACTGCGGGTCCCCGGCGCTTCCCACCTTCTGGACGCCGAGCCCGCCCGCGAGATACGTGTCCCACGACCGTCGCGCCCACCCCCAACTGAGCCGCGCCTCGCCGAGCAGGAACTGGTCCGGCGTGAAATAGCCGCTGCCGGGATTCTCGTAGCCCATGATCCGGCCAAAGAGCCCGCCGGTGAGGCGCCCGCGCAGGGGCCGGCTGAGCAGCAGGTGCGCGTTCCGGCGCACGTTGTCGTCGCTGAACCAGGCCAGCCCGGCGCCACCCGTCACCGTCAGGCGGCCGGCCTGCGTGGTGACCTCGGTGTTCACCTCGTCCACGTCGAGGTCCTTGGTGAGGAGCAGCGCCGTCTCGTCGAAGCTGTAGTGCGCCCAGCCGAGCCAGGCGGTGGTGCGGGGGAGGAGGGCCGCGCTCACGGCGGCGCGCGCGGTGGCCAGCGAGCGGGAGCCGAGGCTTCCTGGCGCGAGCTTCCGCGCCCCGAGCGCGCCGGTGAACGAGGTGCCGCCGCGGACCAGCGTGAGCCCTGCCTCCGCGCCGTAGCGGGTGCCGTCCTGGAACGGGTCGCTCGCCTCGGCGACCGCCGCGCTGGCAAAGCCGCGGAGGCCGGGGCCGAGCAGGATGGCGGTGTTCACCGACTGGGTCCACATCTCGTTCTTGTCCGAGTCGCGGCTCCAGCCCAGCGTGAGGCCGATGGTGGGCTGCCGGGCCGCGTGCACCCGCGCGGCGACGTCCTTCGTGGTGGGGTCGTCGGGCGCGAGCGCCACGGCGCGGCGGGAGAGGCGCGCCGCGGCGCCGGCATCCGCCTGCCACACCCGCACCATGGCGAGCCCGTTGAGCGCGTTGACGTTGGCCGAGTCGCGCGCCAGCGCCTGCCCGAACCAGCCGGACGCGCCGCCCAGGTTGCCGCTCCACGAGGCCACGTAGCCGCGGCCGGCCAGCGCGTCGAGGTTGCCCGGGTCCTCCTGCAGCACGTCGGCGTACGCCCGGTCGGCCTCCACCAGGCGGCCTGCCCACGACAGCACCTGCGCCCGGCCAATGGCGGCGCCGAGGTTGTGGGCGTCCTTCTGGAGCAGGGAGTCGTAGTGCAGCACCGAGAGCCCGTACTGCCCGGCCCACGATTCCACCCGCGCCTGGTGCAGGCGGATCTCGCCGTCGTCGGGATCGCGGAGGCGGGCGGTGCGGAGGAGGGCCAGCGCGCTGTCGAACTTCCCGGCCCACGAGAGCAGCACCCCCATGCGGTAGAGGGAGCGCGGCTCGCCGGGGTTGGTGGCCAGTTCCTGCTCGTATGCGCGCACGGCCGCGTCATGCTCGCCGAGGGCCCAGAGGGAGTCGCCCGTGGCGCGCTGGGCGGCGAGGGCAGGCACGGCCAGCACCAGCGCCGCGGCCACGCCGAGGGCGCGCCACGCGGGCAGGAGTGAGCCGGGCCGTCGGGTCATCGCCACGATCCCCAGATTGCGGACAGGGAATCGTATACCGGCTTGACGCGCGCGTGCCAGCGCGGCGTGTCCCAGGTGGGCCAGGCCCAGGTACGGAAGCCGGCCCGGGCCCACAGGCCGGTTCCGTCCCGCACCGGGATGGTGGCGAGCACGCCGGGGCGGCGGCCGGCGCTCACCACTGCGAGCCCTACCCGGAACCCGTCGGTGGTCGCGGTGCCGATGGTGGGGCTGGACTGGCGTTCAAAGAGCACCGTGCGGGTGGACGGGTCGCTCACGTTGAGGAGGGCCCAGGGGAGCCGCAGCTCGAGCAGGCCCTGGCGGCGGTCCCAGTACCAGTCGCTGAGGCTCGAGGCGTCGCCGCCGTACCGGAGCCGACCGCGGTTGACGCCCACCGCGGGGATCATCGTCCCCTCGCGCGTGAAGCGGGTGCGGTTGGCCAGCACGAAGAGCGAGTCGAACGGCCCGTCGGCGGTGCTGTCGATGGTGATGGGTCGCCGGGCGAAGCGGGCGCCATCGTCGCCATTCTTGATGATGTACCCGCCCTCGTAGGGCGAGTACTCCGGGATCCCCAGCAGCTGCGCCTCGGCCGTGTCGCGGAGCACGCCGACGAACTCGAAGCCGGTGCCGCTCAGGAGCTTGCCGTCGAGCAGCACGCGCCGGCCCAGGTCGGGGCGATAGGTGTCCAGGGCCAGCAGCAGGTCGCGCGTGTGCCATGGGAAGGCGTGGCCCTTGAGCGAGGGGAACTCCGCCATCACGTACACGTACGCCTCGTCGGCGCCCAGCCGGAGGCTCGTGGGCGCGCCGTTGGCGGCCGGTGCGGTGGCCACCTCGGTGAGCGCGCGCCAGCGCGCGGGATCGCCGCCCAGGCTGGGGACCCTGGCGCTGTCGCCGGCGTCCATGGCGAGGAGGCCGTAGTGCTCCTCGGGGTCCATGACGTTGAGCCAGCGGTTGTCGTGCTCGGCGGGCAGTTCGTAATCCACCACCTGCCAGGTCTTCTTGAACCACTCGTCGATCCACGCAAAGACGATCCCGCCGGCGGCGCCGCTCTCGCGGATCTCCCGCGTCATGCGCGCGTCCACCCGCGCCATGGCCAGCTCGTCGAGCCCGCCGTGGTTCCACCCCTGCGCCTGCACGTGCGCGATGCCGCGGCTCGAGGGGACGCCGTACTCCGAGATGAGGAGCGGCATCCCGGCGTGGTGGCGCTTGAGCCGGCGCAGGTAGCCGAAGTAGTTGGAGCGGCCCTCACGGGAGCTGGCCAGGTTGTACTCCGGCTCGTACAGCATGAAGTCCGGGTAGTACGGATAGACGTGGTAGCTCGCAAACCAGCCGGCGCCGTTGGCGGCCGTGGGCTGGGTATGCAGGGCGTCCACGCCCACGACATCGTTCTCGTACTCGCGGCCCGCCAGCGAGGAGGGTGTGGCGGCGCGGTTGCGGAACTTGTCCTCCTCCGCGCGGCTGGTCTCGCTCACATGGCTCAGCGGGTCGAGCGGCGGCCAGTTGGTGTACGCGATGGGCCGGAGCCAGCCCCAGCGATCCGCCTCGTACGTGAGGAGGTAGTCGCACTGGGCGGCCATCCAGGTCTCGATGTGCAGCGCGCCCGTGGTGGTGAGGTAGGTGCCGCGCTGGTCGTCGAGCTTGCTGCGGAAGCGCTTCTCGTACGCCACCACCGAGAACGGCTCCCACTCGCGCCCGATGATGTACCCGAGCACCCAGGGCGACACGTCGGCGTCGTAGGTGCCGCCCGAGTGGCCCGGGCGGGCGGCGAACCGCGCGCCGCCGTGGAGCAGGTCCACCACCCGGCGGATCTCGCGGCGGAAGTCGTCGGTGTAGGCACGGTCGTCGAAGTCGTCGTCCGGCGGGAGCTCCACCCAGGCACCGTGGAGGAGCCAGAGCGCCTGCTCGGGGTGCTGCACGTTCCACCCGCGGAGGGCGCGGTAGAACTCGGGCGGTAGGATGGTGTAGGTGCGCACCAGGTTGGCGTGCGCGCCGGCGATCTGCGCCAGCCAACGCGCGTACACCGCCGAATCCTCGGGAAACTCCGAGGGAAACTTGCCGGGCATGGCGAGTCCCATGTTGACGCCCTTCACGTAGAAGGGGCGCCAGCCACCGGCCGGGGCGGGGATCTCGAAGAAGTCCCCGTTCACCCGTGCGCCGAGGCGGGGCGGGCCGCTCCGGCTGGGCGGTTCGTGGAGGGCGCGGCCGAAGGTGGGGTCGAGCTGCTCGAGCAGCCGGCGCGCGGCCGCGTTGTCGGGGTGCAGGTCGAGGGCGCGCCGCGCGGCCTCCCGGGCGCCGGCGGTGTCACCGCGGCGCCAGCGGGTGAGGGTGAGGCCGTCCCATGCGTCGCCGTTGGCGGGCGCCTTCCGGGCCACCAGCAGGAAGAGCGAATCGGCCACGGCCACCTGGCCGGTGCGGAGCAGGGTGTAGCCGAGGCCCACCTTGGCGTCGAGGTTCTCGGGGCAGAGCGAGTCGGCGCGGGCAAAGCGCCGCAGCGCGACCTGGATGGAGTCGGCCCGGTAGGCCAGCCAGCCGGCCGTGACGAGTTCGCCCGCCTCCTTGGGGCAGGGCACCGGCCCGGCCTGCAGCAGGCCGGCCAGGGTGAGGGCTCCGAGCGCGCGGAGTTGTAGTAGATTCGTGGCCATGCCGGTCACGAATCTTACTTAGGGAGTGAACCTGTCGCATGACTGACCAGGAGCAGGCAACCCGCGCCCTTGGCCGCACGCTGGTGGAGGAGTTCGGCCGTGGCTGGGCCAAGGCCAAGGTGGACGTGCTGCTCTCCGTGTTCGCGGAGGACGCCGCCTTCCTCGACAGCCCCTTCAGTGAGCCGCTCAAGGGGATCGACGCCATCCGCAGCTACTGGGGCGACGTGCCGATGAACCAGTCGGAGATCACCTTCACGCCCGGGGAGGTCTTCGTGGTGGGGCCGTGGTTCTCCACGGAGTTCCGCTGCGTCTTCCGGCGGCGGCGCACCGGCGAGTGGGTGGACGCGCGCGGCGCGCTCTTCTGCGAGACCAACGGCGAGAAGATCACCGAGATGCGCATGTACTGGGAGCGCCGCTAACCCCCCAAATCGAAGGCGCGGCCCTCGGGCCGCGCCACGTCGCGTTCCCCGATGATCGGGGATGGGGGAGAGGCGCGGCCCAAGGGCCGCGCTTTCGATGCGGAACGATGCCTAGAGGGGGCCCCGGTGGCGCCGGGCGTAGTCGAGGCCCCACTCCAGATATTCCCGCGACCGCAGCCCAATCCGCTGCGCCGCCGCCACCGCGTCCTCCTCCTCCATCCGCTCATCGAGGATGAGGAAGGGCAGGATGGCCCCGCCCACGCGGTTGGCGCTCTTGCAGTGGAAGAGCATGGGCTCGTCCTTGTGCCGCCGCAGGACGGCCAGGATCTGGTTCATCAGGTCGTCGTTGAGTGGCGTGGGGCCGACGGGCACGTTGTAGTAGGTGAAGCCCTGCGCCCGGGCCTGGTCGGGCTCGTCCATCCAGCGCCACTCGCTCTGGGCGCGGAGGTCCAGGATGGTCTTCACGCCCGCGGCCATGAGGGCCTGCAGGTCGGCCTTGTCGGGCTGGCCGGCGGTGATCAGGTTGGGGAGCGGCTGGCTGGCGTTGGGGAGGCCGCGGGCCGCGTCGAGGTAGTTGGGCATGGCACCCAACTTAAGGGAATCCGGGATGATCTGGTACATCGCGTTCGGCAGTGCCATCGGCGGGGTGGCGCGATACCTCATGGGCGGCGCCATCCAGCGTGCCTCGGGCGCCGCCTTCCCGCTCGGTACCTTCGTCATCAACATCACCGGCTCCTTCCTGCTCGGCGTCCTCCTCCACGTGGCGGTCCACCCGCCGCACCTCCGCCCCGAGCTCCGCGCCGCGCTCACCGTGGGCTTCTGCGGCGGCTACACCACCTTCTCCACCTTCAGCGCCGAGACTGTCACCCTGCTGCAGCAGGGCGAATGGCGCCGGGCCACGCTCTACGTCCTTGGTTCCGTCACCCTGTCGCTCCTGGCGACGGCGGGCGGGTTCATGGTGGGGGAGCGGTGGGGGTGAGCTGGTCGCTTTGATTTACCGCAGAGACGCGGAGGCGCGGAGGGCCGCAGAGGACCTGCGCCCGACGTAGG
>JBGAOL010000244.1:0-7391 GCA_044221825.1 Gemmatimonadales bacterium | reverse complement strand
CCGCGGTGAGCGCGAGGTGCCGGTGATCCGCGCGGTGCTGTCGCTGTTCACGGCTGCGGCGGAGGGGTGGTCGCGGCACGGGCTCGTGGAGGTGGCGTCGCAGCCGTACTTCGCGAGCGACCTGGACCCGGTGGTGCTCAACTACGCGGGCTTCCGCACGCGGCTCGCCGGGCTCGACGACTGGCGGCAGGCACTCGAGGCTCTGCTGGCGCGCGCGCGGCGGTGCGACGCAGACGCCGGCGGGGAGCGCGAGCTCGATCGCCGGAACCCGCTCCCCTCCACCGCGCGCTGCGCGGCGACCCTCGCCGCCTTCACCCAGTTCACGCCGCACGCAGTGAAGCTCGAGGCGCCACGGCGGCTCACCGCGTGGCTGGCGACGCTCGTGGAGCTGCTGGAGCAGGATCCCTTCGGCATCCAGGAGGCCGTGCATCGCATCTCGCCCGAGGAGCACCTGGTGATCCGCCAGGACGTGCTGGGCTGGCGACGGCTCGGCGAGGTGGCGCGCGCCTGGCAGGAGGCGCTCGAGACGTGGGGGGACGGGACGCCGGAACTCACCGTGGAGGAGTTCGCCGCGCTCCTGGCCGCGGCGCTCGATGGCGACGTGCCACTCCAGTCCGAGACGGCGTTCGGGGTGCAGGTGCTGGAGAGCCTCGCCGCGGCGTACCGGCCGTTCCGGCACGTCTTCCTGGTGGGGCTCGAGGCGGGACAGTTCCCGAGCCGGGCGCCGCTCTCGCCGCTCATGGATGAAGCCGACCGGGAGGCGCTGGCGGCGGCGGGGCTCCGGCTCGACCGGCGTGGCGACTGGGACCTGCGGGAGCGGGAGCTCTTCCGGGTGCTGGTGGCCGGGGCGTCGGAGCGGCTCACCGTGTCCTACGCGCGCACCACGCAGGGGCAGGAGACGATCCCGTCGGCCTTCCTCGATGCGCTCGGCGACGTGGCCGAGCTCGAGGTGACGACGGTGACCAGCTCGCAGGTGTTCCTGCCGGGGCAGCGGCTGGCCGACGTGGCGGAGCTCGAGGAGACGACGGTGGCGAGCTCGGCGGTGTTCCTGCCGGGGCAGCGCCTGGCCGGCGACGTGGCGGCGGCGGCCACCGCGGCGCATGCGGCGCGGATCGAAGCGGCGCGGGAGGCCGGCGAGGCCACGCCGTGGAGCGGCGTGCTGTCGGCGGAGGACCTCCGCGCCTGGCTCGCCGCCGAGTTCGGCGACACGCGGCTCTGGAGCCCGACGCAGCTGGAGCAGTACGCCAAGTGCCCGTGGGCGTTCCTCGCCACGCGGGTGCTCCGGCTGGAGCGGCTGGAGGACCCGGACGACGGCATGGAGCCGACGGTCCGCGGGACGCTCCTCCACGACACCCTCAAGCGCTTCTACACCACGCTCGGCGCGAGCTGGACCACCCCGCTCCTGCTCCGGCAGGCGGACGCGGAGCGCGCCGGGGCGGCGCTGGGGCCGGCGCTGGACGCGGCCCTCGCGGCGGCGGAGGCGCAGGGGACGTGGCTCGGGCCGGCCACGCTCCGGGGCGCGCAGCGCGCGGAGCTGCTCCGAACGCTCCAGAAGTACCTGGCGGCCGAGCTGGAGCGGAACGAGAAGCACTGGAACAACCGCTCCCCGCTGGCCAAGCAGGCGAAGCTCGGCGTGGCCGAGCACGAGGTGAGCATCGGCGAGGTGGAGGTGGCGCGGGACGGGGTGCGGCTCCGCTATCGCGGGATCATTGACCGGGTGGACCGCGGCGTGGAGGATGCCCGCTACGTCGGCGTGGTGGACTACAAGTCCAGCAAGGGCGCGGTGCCCGGCGGCGGCGAGACGGCGGCGTGGGAGGACGGGGTGGCGCTGCAGGCCCCGCTCTATGCCCATGCGCTGGGCCGGCTCTACCCGGGCACGACGACGGCCGCGCTCGAGTACCGGGTGCTCAAGGACGGAAGCTCCGCCCTCCGCCTGGTGCTCCAGGCGGCCCCGAAGCTCCGCGCTCCCCTCCAGCCGAACGACGAGGACCTGGCGACGCTGGACGAGGCGCTGGCGCGCGCGGTGAGTCACGTGCGCACGCTCCGGACCGGCCAGTTCCCCCCGAGTCCCGCTCCCTCCTGCAAGTGCCCGCCCTGGTGCGCCGCGTGGGCGGTGTGCCGCACGCCCGGCGGCCCGGAGAGCAGCCATGCTTGAGCGCGAGCCGACCGACCGGCAGTGGGACGCGATCCGCGCCACGGACGAGCACGTGCTGGTCGGCGCCGGCGCCGGCACCGGGAAGACCACCACCGTGATCGGGCGGATCCTCTACCTGCTCGGCGTGCCGGTGCGGGGGCAGGTGCACCCCGCCCCGCTCCGGCTCACGGACATCGCGGCGGTGACCTACACCAACGCCGCCGCGGCGGACCTCAAGGCCAAGCTGCGCGCGGCGCTGCTCCGGTCGGGACTCCGGGAGGCGGCGTACGAGGTGGACACGGCGCGCATCGGCACCATCCATGGGTTCTGCGCCGACCTGCTGCGGGAGTTTGCGCTGCGCTCGGGACGCGGGATGCTCGGCGCGGTGCTGGAGGAGGCGGAAGGCGCCTCCTTCCTGGCGGAAGGCACACGGCAGGCGCTCCTCGCGGCCCTCACCGGCGATGGTGCGCGGCTGGAGCCGCTGGTGTCGCAGTGGCAGCTGCGGGACCTCGAGCGCTGGATCGGCACGCTCGCCGGGGACGCCGACCGGCTCCGCCTGCTCCGGGCCGGCGCCGCGGGGCTGCCGGCGGAGGAGCAGCTCCTGCTGGCGCTCGCAGCGGAGGCGCGCACGCGGGTGGACGCGCTGCTCGAGGCGGAGGGCGCGGCGGACTTCGACGCGCTGATCGTGTGGACGCGCGACCTGCTGCGCGACCTCCGGCAGGCGCGCAGCAGCTCAAGCTGCTGGTGGACAGTTCAGGACGCCGACCCGGCGCGGCGCGAAATCGCCTACCTCATCGGTGAGCCGGAGCGGCGCTCGGCCGACACCACCGCCTGCTGCTGGTGGGCGACCCGAAGCAGAGCGTCTATCGCTTCCGCCGCGCCGACGTGACGGTGTGGCGCTCGGTGGAGGACTTCGCGCAGCGCACTGGGCCGGGTGGTGGTGCTGGACGAGAACTTCCGCAGCGTGGCACGCTGCTCCTTCGTGGGCCGGGCCATCGGGCAGTCCTCGGCCACGCCGATCGAGGACGTGGCGGCCATGCAGAATCCCGTTCAGCCGCTCAAGGTGGATCCGGCCAAGCCGCGCATCGAGCAGGCGGTGGAGCTGCTCGTGGTGCCGCCGGAGGAAGAAGCAAAGGCGGACAAGGCCGAGGTGCGGCGGGAGAAGGCGAACTCCACGGCACGGCGGCGGGCTCCATCGCGCGGCCCGGAGCAGGTGCCGCTCCGCGAATGAGCGGTGCTGCTGGCCTCGATGGAGCGACGCGCCGAGCGCGGAGCAGGCCTGCAGGCGGGGCCTCCGCCTGCCACTCGGGCGAGGAGCTTCTGGTCGCCGGGCGGTGATGGACCTGATCCTGGCGCTCGAGGTGCTCCGTGACCCCGACGACGACCGGGCCCTGCTCGGCTGGCTGCGCTCGCCGTTGGGGCGCTGTCGGACGAGTCGCTGGTGCGGCTGGCGCGGGCCGGACCGTCGCCGCGCTACGCGGGACTCGCCACCCGCGCTGCCCGAGCCGGCCCGGCGGGTGGCTCCGTCGGAACGGTAGATTCCTGCCTCCGGGACCGCGTGCCGGAACGGCTGGACTCTCAACCACGCCTGCTGGAGCGGACGGGCTACCTTGGCCACCTCCTGCTGCTCGGCGAGGATGGGCTGCAGCGGGCCGCCAACGTGCGGAAGTTCCTGCGGATCGCGCGGGAGGAGTCGGAGCGGAGCGTGACGAGCTTCCTGCGGATGATCTCGGACCTCACGGCCGCGGGCGTGCGGGAGGGGGAGGCCCGGCTGTTCGACGCGCAGGAGGACGTCATCACCATCACCACCATCCACAGCGCCAAGGGCCTGGAGTGGCGGGTGGTGGCGTGGGCGGACCTGGAGCGGGCCCCGCGCGGCACCGAGGGCACGCTGCTGGTGGGGCGCGATGCGATCGCGCTCAAGCGGCCCGACGTGAAGAAGGACGACCAGCCGGAGCACGTGCAGCGGCTGCTGGCGCAGCTCGAGCGCGAGGGGCTGGCCGAGCGGAAGCGGCTCTGGTACGTGGCGGCCACGCGGGCCAAGCACCGGTTGCTCCTGTCCGGGTTCTCGAAGCTGGAGCCAGGCCGGGGCAAGGACCCGGCGACGGAGCTGCTCAAGGTGCTGCCCACGCTGGAGCTGGTGGAGGGAGCGCCGGTGGCGTTCACCGACCACGCGGGCGTGGCGCACCTCGGCGTCGTGAAGCTGACGACGGGCCGGGTGCCGCCCGCGGCGGCGGCCGCCCCGGCGCCGGCCGCGCTGCCCGAGGCGCCGGCCCCGCTGGCCGTGCCGCTGGGCCGGCGGCGGCGGAGCGCCAGCGACCTCCGGCAGGCCGAGCGCTGCGGCCGGCGGCATCACTACAAGTACGTGCTGGGACTGCGGGAGCCGGCGGTGACCGGCGGCTTCGGCGAGGGCGCCATCCAGCGGGGGCAGATCATCCACCAGACACTGGAGCGCCTCGAGGATGACGAGGACCTGGACCGGGTCCTGGAGGATGCCATCCGGCACTGGGATCCGGATGCGCCGGGGGTGGAAACGCGCGCCGGCAGCAAGTACCGGGAGACGCTGCGCGAGGAAGTGGAGCGGGTGAAGAACGCCTCGCCCTACCGGGAGCTGGCAGCGCACCCCGAGGCGCGGCGGGAGCTCCGCTTCGTGCACGTCACGGGCGAAGGGTGGTTCGTCGAGGGAGCGATGGACCTGGCCGCGCCGGAGGGGGATGGGCTGGCGCTGCTCGACGTGAAGACGACCAACTGCGCCCCGGAGACCGTGGACGAGCATGCCGAGGAGTATGCGGTGCAGCGGGCCGCGTACGTCACGGCGGCGGAGGCCATCACGGGTACGCGGGTGGGGCGGTTCGTGTTCCAGTTCTCACGGGCCGGCCGCCCCTCGGAGAGGCGGATGGACGACGCGCTGCGCGCCGACGCACTGGGGCGGCTGGGCACGCTGGTGCAACTCACCGGGGCGGGCGCCGCCTCGCTCACCACGCACCCCAACGACTGCCGCTCCTGCGGCTATCGCACCGCCGGCTGGTGCGAGGGTGTCACGGCCGCTCCGGCCCCGACCCCGCCCCGCTCGCCCTGATCGCGGCGGCGATCTCGTCGAGGTCGCCGCCCGTCAGCTGCACCTTCCCCGCATCCACCCATCCCTCCACCTGCGCCGGCGTCCGCGCGCCCACGATGGCCGCGGTGACGCCCGGCCACGCCAGCGTCCAGGCGATGGCGACGCTCGCGACGCTGGTGCCGTGGCGCTTCGCGATGGGGATGAGGGCGTCGCGGAGCTGGAGGTTCCGGGACAGCGCCGGCTCCTTGAAGTTGTCGCCGCGGCGGCGCCAGTCGTCCTCGGCCATCCGGGCGATGCGCTCGCGGGTGAAGCTGTCGGTGAGGATCCCCGTCTGCATGGGGCTGTAGACGATGACGCCGGTGCCGTGGGCGTGGCACCAGGGGATCACGTCGGCGGCGGCGGGGCGGCGGATCATCGAGAGCGGCGGCTGGAGCGAGGCCACGTGGTGGAGCTTCTCGCAGCGGTCGAGCGAGGCCACGGTGAAGTTGCTCACGCCGCCGAAGCGCACCTTGCCCTCGTCAATCAGCTTCCCCATCTCCGCCCACGAGTCCTCGACCGGGACGCCGGCGCCGTCCTGGGTGTGGAACTGGTAGAGGTCAATGCGCTCCACGCCGAGGCGGCGGAGGGAGTTCTCGCACTCGCGGCGGATGGAGGCGGGCGCGAGGCTCGACTTGTTGGGGCCCATGGGGTTGGCGGGGTCCCAGACGAAGCCGCCCTTGGTGAAGACCAGCGGGCGGTCGGCGGCTGGCAGCTCCTTGAGCAGCCGGCAGACCAGTTCCTCCGAGTGGCCGTGCCCGTACACCGCCGCCGTGTCGATCCAGTTGATGCCGAGCTCCACGGCGCGGCGCATGGAGGCGACGGCCTCGTCGTCGTCGGTGGGGCCCCAGCCGTAGGACCAGCCGCCGCCGCCCGCGGCCCAGGCGCCGAAGCCCACTGTGGTGATGTCGAGCCCGGTGGTGCCGAAGGGACGGGTGGGGAGGGTGGCCATGGGGAATTCCGGTGCGGGTGAACCTGACGGACTGCGCGCGGCGGCGGCGCTACTCGACGGTGATCGTCACTTCGTCCAGGGCCTGGCCGGCGCGGGCCCGGATGCGGTGCTGCCCGGGGACGAGCGGCCACCGCCCGCCCGCCACGCGGCGGCCGTCCACGAACCACTCCACGGTGCCACGCGCACCCGCCGACCGCAAGCCGATGGTGGCGTATTGCGCCTCCACCCCCGGGGGGATGCGGTAGAAGTCGCCATCGGCGGGGGAGGTGATCACGAAGCGCCGCGCGCGCGCCGAGTCAGGCGCCAGCGCCTGCGCGGAATCGCCGAGGGTGAGCGTGGTGCGGCCGCCCATGGTGCGGCCCTCGGTGCTGGCCCATTCCGCGTACTGCACGGGGAGGGTGACGCCGCCGGGCTCGTGCCAGTCGCAGGGGTGGTCCGGCGCGCTGCCCGGGAGGAAGTACTCGGTGACCGTGGGGCAGTAGCGCCCGGGCCGGAGGCCGGAGACGCGGCAGATGGCGTGCGCCTCGAGCCCGAGCTCGGTGGGACGCGGGAGGCTCCCCGGCGCGTAGCGCGCCGCCACCTCGAGCACGGCGCGGTGGAGGAGCGGGCCCGCGCCCGTGATGCCGCTGACGCCTTCCATGGGGCGGCCGCTGAAGTTGCCGACCCAGACGGCGACGGTGAAGCCCTGCGTGACAGCCACCGCCCAGTTGTCGGTGAAGTGGCGGCTGGTGCCGGTCTTGGCGGCCACGCGGAACGGCCAGTCGAACGGGGTACTCAGGCCGAAGCCGGGGACGCGCGCCTCCGGGTCGGCCAGGATGTCGAGGACCAGCGCGCTGGCGCGCTCGCTCGCGAGGCGGCCGGTGGTGGCCGGGGCGTCGCCGGTGGGGAGCGCGATGGTCCGGGTGGGGGACCAGCGCCCGCCATTGGCCAGGGTGCGGTAGCCGTTGGCGAGTTCCAGCAGCGTCACGTCGCCGTTGCCGAGCGCCAGGCCGAGCCCGTAATGCTCGGCGCTCCGGCCGAGTGAGGCAAAGCCGGCGTCGTGCAGGCCGTTGAGCAGGGTGCCGACGCCCACCTTCTCGGCCAGCAGGACGGCGGGGATGTTGAAGGAGCTGGCCAGCGCCTCGCGCACGCGCACGGGGCCGTGGAAGCGGCGGTCGTAGTTGCGCGGGTGGTAGGGGCCGGCGGCCGTCTGCCAGGTGGTGGCAATGTCG
>JBGAOL010000243.1:0-6513 GCA_044221825.1 Gemmatimonadales bacterium | reverse complement strand
GGTGGGCAAGAGTACGCTCATCAATCACCTGCTGGGCCGCGCCGCGCAGGCCACCGCCGAAGTGAGCGGCACCGGCGAGGGGCGGCACACCACGGTGCGGCGCGAGCTGCTGGTGCTGGCGGGCGGTGCGCTGGTGATCGACACGCCGGGCATGCGGGAGTTCGGGATGCTTGGCGCGGAGCACGGGCTCGCGGCGGGCTTTGCGGAGATCACCGCGGCGGCGGCCGGGTGCCGCTTCCGCGACTGCAGCCACCGCACCGAACCGGGCTGCGCGGTGCGGGCCCTCGCCGAGCAGGGCCTGGTGGACCCGGCGCAGCTGGAGCACTACCACAAGCTCTCCGCCGAGGCGGCGTTCCACGACCAGTCGGTGGCGGAGCGGCGGCAGCAGGAGCGGGCCTTCGGCAAGCTCAAGCATGCGGCCCAGCGGAATCTCGAGCGCGACCCGTGACCCACCGCCCCACGCTTCCCCGATGCCCGTAGAGCTCCCCGCCGCCGCACTGGCCTCGTTCCTGGCGGGGCTCGTCGACTCCATGGTGGGCGGGGGCGGGCTGATCCTGCTGCCGGCGATGCTGTCGCTCTATCCCGCGGCGCCGCCGGCGACGTTGATGGGAACCAACAAGTCGGCGGGGATCTGGGGGACGGGGATCGCCGCGGCGCGTTATTCGCGGCGGGTGACGCTCGACTGGAGCTGGCTGTTGCCGGCGGCGCTCGCCGCGCTGGGTGGGGCGTACCTCGGCGCGTGGACGCTGACGCTGGTGGATCCCGCCTTCCTGCGGCGGCTGCTCCCGGCGCTGCTGCTCGGGGTGCTGGCGTACACGGTGGCGAACCCGGATCTCGGCCTGCACCATGCGCCGCACCGAAGCGCGCGCGCCACCCGGGTGATCGGGGTGACCATCGGGGCGGTGATCGGGTGGTACGACGGGTTCTTCGGGCCGGGGACGGGGAGCTTCCTGATCTTCCTCTTTGTCCGGCTGCTCGACTTCGACTTCCTGCACGCCTCGGCGTCGGCGAAGGTCCTCAACGTGGCCACCAACATCGCGGCGCTGGCGCTGCTCGGCGCCACCGGCCACGTCTGGTGGCGGGTGGGCGCGGTGCTGGCGGTGGCCAACGTGCTGGGGAGCCTGCTCGGGACTCACCTGGCGCTGCGGCACGGGGCGGGGCTGGTGCGGCGGGCGTTCATGGGGGTGGTGGGGGCGCTGATCCTCAAGGCGGGGTATGATGCGTTCTTCGGGGGGCCGCACGGGTGAGTGCGACTCGCTGCGGGCGGGGTGCGGGCCCATGGAACCCGGGTCAAACCGGCGGGTCGCCTTGCGGACACCGGGGCTGGGACGGTCACTTTCTCGATGCCACCTACGCCACCTCCACATCCTCTCCCTCTTTCCGGCGATCCCTCATGTCCGTCCGCAGGCGTCCTTGCTCCCTCGTCGCCCTGACCCTCGCCCTGCTCGCCCCGGGTGTGGTTCGCGCCCAGGCGCCGGATGAACGTGCCGCGGTGCTCGCCGTGACCGACTCCGCCCTCGCCGCCATCAGCCGCGCCGACTTCATCGCCTTCACCGACTTCATGCTCGACTCGGCGGTGATCTTCACCGCCGCCGAGCGGGAGGGGCAGGTGCGGGTGGGGTTCCGGCGGCGGGCGCAGGACCGGGCGGCGGTGGTCGCGGGGACGCTCACCGAGCGGGGCTTCCGGCCGGTGGTGCACGTGAGCGGGCCGCTCGCCGTGGTGTGGCTGCCGTACGACTTCTACCGGAACGGCGCCTGGTCGCACTGCGGCATCGACGCGTTCACGCTGGTGAAGGCGGAGGGGCGGTGGCGCATCGCGACGCTGGCGTACACGGTGGCGCAGCCGCCGGCCTGCGAGCCCCACCCGGACGGGGCGCCCGCTGGCGCCGGGCGCTAGCGGCACCCTCCCGGCGGGCACGGGAACCGCGCCAGCGGCCGGCGTCTATTCCTGGCACTGCTCACCGCACCCATGCACCCCGTGCCCCGGGAGGCTCACGTGACACTCGACCCGCGGACACTCCTGCTCGCCCTCGTCATCGGCGCCGTGGCCACCGCGGGCATCGACCTCTGGGCCCTGGTCCTCAAGCGCGGGTTCCGCATTGCCTCACTCAATTACTGCCTGCTCGGCCGGTGGGTGCTGCACCTGCCGGGCGGGACGCTGGTGCACCGGAGCATCGGGGCGGCGGCGCCGAAGGCGGGGGAGTGCGCCACCGGGTGGGCCGCGCACTACGCGATCGGCGTGGGGCTCGCCGTGATCTTCGTGCTGCTGGTCTCAGCCGAGTGGCTGGCGGCGCCGACGCTCCTGCCGGCGCTCGCGTTCGGCGTGGCCACGGTGGTGATGCCGCTCTTCGTGCTGCAGCCGGCGCTCGGGCTCGGGGTGGCGTCGTCGCGGGCGCCATCGCCGTGGGCGGCGCGGCTCAAGAGCGTGGGGACGCACACCGTGTTCGGGCTCGGGCTCTACCTGGCGGCGGAGGTGCTGCGGCGCCTCGGCCTCACGGCGTGAGCGACGCCCCGGGCGGGCTCCGCGTGGAGCTGTCGGACGAGGGCTTTGCCCTCCTGGACGCCGAGGGCGGGCGGCATGCCGCGCGGTGGGCGGACGTCCGCGTGATCATGGCCTACAAGCGCGACCTCGGCATCACCGACGCCATCTGCCTGGGCTTCGAGCTGGCGGGCCCCACGGTGGTGGAGGTCACGGAGGAGGACGCGGGCTTCGAGGCGCTGTTCGGGGCGCTGGAGCGGCACTTCGGCGTGGACGCGAGCTGGTACATCGAGATCATGGAACCGGTGTTCGAGGCGACGCCGCGGCTGCTGTACCAGCATCCCGACGCCGCGCCCTGAAGGGTCCGGTTCTGCGCCGCCCTTGCGGGCGGTGCGCCGCACCGGTCAGTTGAGGCATGGAGCGGCGCATCACCGGATTCCACCAGGACGACGAGCGGCACTGGGTGGCCGAGCTCGAGTGCGGCCACGGGCAGCACGTGCGGCACGACCCGCCGTGGCAGGTGCGGCCGTGGGTGCTCGGCGAGGCCACGCGGCGGGAGCGTCTAGGCACCGTGCTCGACTGCCGGCGATGTGACGAGGAGGGTCCGCTTCCCTCGGCCTTCGAGGATGCGCGGCTCTGCGGGCTCTGTGAGGACGGCGCCGAGGAGGTGGCGCGCCGCCCGCCGACAAACCCCGGGGGCGGGACCCCCTGAGCGCGGCCGCACTCGCCCTTGCGCGTGACGCTCCCGCCGCGTCGATTCCCTGCGGCCCCCCACTCTTCATGCGATTCGACATCCACTGGTCCGAGGTGGAGCCCCCGCTCCCTCCCGCGCTCGCCGCCGCCGACGGCCGCGTCGTGGCGCTCTGGCCCGCGCCCGTCAACGCGGACGCGTGCTTCGAGGCGGCAGGCTTCACCGACTTCGAGGATCACGATGACGCCTGGGACGCCGCGGCGGTGGCGCTGCTCGGCCGGGTGGTGGAGCGATGCTCGGCGTTTGGGACACCGGCGCTCCTCTCCCCTCCCCTGCTCGACTCGCCCCCGTGGCACCGACGCCTCCGCGGGGAGGTGCCAGCGGCGCGGCCGCTCCTCACCCAGCTGGAACTGCCGATGCGGTGGGACTCGCTGCCGCCGTGCGTGGTGGCGTTCGGGGCGGACGGCGCGAGGCTCCGCACGGGCGAGGGGCACGTGATCCTCTGGCTCATGCTGCCGCGCGGCGTGGAGCCGACGGGCGTCGTGGCCGACGTGGCCGGTGGCCACCCGGTGAGCCGGACCACGCTCCGCTGGAGCGCGCTGCTCCCCGCTTCATGACGGCGCCCCCCACCCCACCGGCAGGCCCGGCGCCGCCCCCCGCCGAGCCGCCGCGCCCGCGCGACCCCTGGGGGGATATCGCGTGGGGCGTGGCGCGCGGCATCGCGCTCGGGAGCCTGCCGCTCCTGCTCTCGGTGCTCCCGGGCCGGCTGCCGGTGAGCCCGCAGCAGCCGCGCCTCATCGGCTCGCCCGAGGCGAGCTTCGGGATCCTGGCGCTCGGCGCGGGCCTCGGCGCGGTGGCGGGGCTGCTCCGGCCGCTCACCCGCACGCTCCTCGGCAGCCTGGGGGTGGGCGTGGCGCTGAGCGAGACGACGCTGCTCCTCCTCCGCTCGCTGCTGCCCGCGCGCGCCGACCGGCCGCCGCTGCAGCCCTTCGGCGCCGTGCTGTGGATGGGGCTGGTACTGGGGCTCGCGCTCTACTTCGGCGAGCTGCACCGGCGTGGGGCACGGAGCAGCCTGGCCGGCTAGTTTTCCGGGAGCTGGCGGGCCCCGTCCCGGCAGCGCACGGCATTCCACAGGGGTGCACCCGCACCCGGGCCTCCAGCCCCATGATCATCGTCCACGGCACCCTGCGCTGTCCCCGCTCACTCGCCGATCTCGGAGTGGAGCTGGCGGTAGCGGGACTCGAAGTGACCACGCGGGATTCCGCGCACTACACCGGCGGGAGCTACCTCAAGGTGGAGCTCGCCGGCGTGCACGCGACGCTGGAGCGGATCTCGGACGGCGAGTACCTCTGCCGGGCGGACGGCGAGTCGCTGGAGCAGGTGTCCGCGGGCTGCCGCCGGCTCTCGGCCACGCTGGCGCGGCTCGGCATTGCGCACCGCTTCGAGCTATACGGCGACGACGACATCCTGCTCGAGGATTTCGGCACCGACTGACCCCGTACTTGCTTGCGGCGCGCGCCGTGGCGCGGCAGCTTCCGCCCGTCCTCCCGTCCCTCCCTTGTCCCAGCCGGTGGCCCCGATGCCCGCGACTCCTTCCCGCCGCGAGTTCCTGACGCTGGGCGCGGCGCTGCCGTTCCTGGCTCGCCTGCCCTGGCCGGCCCGGTCGCCGCGGCTGCCCGCCCCCGGCCAGCTGGCCGCCGAGCCGTTCCCGCTGGCGCAGGTGCGGCTCCTGCCGGGCCCCTTCCACGACGCCATGCGGGTGAACCAGCGGTTCCTGCTGGCCCTCGACATCGACCGGCTGGCGCACTGCTTCCGCGTCACGGCGGGGCTCCCGTCGTCGG
This sequence comes from Gemmatimonadales bacterium, assembly GCA_044221825.1. Lineage (GTDB taxonomy): Bacteria > Gemmatimonadota > Gemmatimonadetes > Gemmatimonadales > GWC2-71-9 > JADJOM01. The sequence continues at coordinate 1,502 of JBGAOL010000243.1, read as the reverse complement.
CGGACCCGTACGGCGGGTGGGAACGCCCCGAGTGCGAGCTGCGGGGGCACTTTGTGGGGCATTACCTCTCGGCCACCGCGCAGATGTACGCGCAGACGGGCGAGGCAGTGTTCCGGGAGCGGAACGCGCGACTGGTGTCGGCGCTGGCGGCGTGCCAGCGGGCGCATGGCGACGGGTACCTCAGTGCGTTCCCCGGGGAGTTCTTCGACCGGCTCAAGGCGGGCACGCGAGTGTGGGCGCCGTTCTACACCTTCCACAAGATCCTGGCGGGGATGGTGGACGCCCACCAGCTGGCGGGGAACGCCGAGGCGCTGCGGGTGGCGGAGGGCATGGCGGACTGGACGGCCGCGTGGGTGGCGCCGCTGGACGAGGCCGCGATGCAGCAGGTGCTCGCCGTGGAACACGGCGGCATGAAGGACACGCTGCTGCAGCTGGGCCGCCTGACACGGGACGGGCGCACCCTGGCGCTGGCGCGCCGGTTCCGGCACCGGAAGCTGATGGACCCGCTGGTGGCCGGCCGCGACGAGCTCACCGAGGTGCACGGCAACACCACCATCCCCAAGGTGCTGGGCGAGGCGCACGACTACGAGCTCTCGGGCGACGAGGATGCACGCCTGGCGGCGGCGCAGTTCTGGGCCATGATCGCGGAGCACCGCGCCTACGCCACCGGCGGCTCCACGAGCGACGAGAGCTGGGGCGGCCACCCCGACGACCTCCGCGGCACCCTTCGCGCCACGACGCAGGAGACCTGCACCAGCTACAACATGCTGAAGCTCACCCGCCAGCTCTTCACCTGGACGGCGGATCCGGCGTACGCCGACTTCCACGAGCGCCTGCTCTGGAACGGGATCCTGGGGACGCAGCACCCCGCGGACGGCGAGAAGCTCTACTACACGCCGCTCGAGGGCGGGCACTGGCGGCTCTTCGGCGCCACGGACCATGCGTTCTGGTGCTGCTACGGCACCGGCGTCGAGAACTTCGCGAAGGTGGGGGACAGCATCTACTTCCGGGATGCGCACGGCGTCTTCGTGAACCAGTTCATCAGCTCGGAGCTCCGCTGGCCGGAGCGGGGGCTGGTGCTGCGGCAGGAGACCGGCTTCCCCACCGACGAGCGCGTCACCCTGCGCCTCCGCCTGGCGCGGCCCGCGCGCTTCGCGCTCCGGGTGCGGCTGCCGTCGTGGCTCCAGCCGCACGGCCAGGTGGCCGTGAACGGCGAGGTACTGGCAGACCGGACGCTCGTGCCCGGCCGCTACCTCACGCTGGAGCGCACCTGGCGCGATGGGGACCTCGTGGAGCTTGACCTGCCGAAGGCGCTCGACATCGTACCCCTGCCAGGCGACCCGGAGCTGAGGGCCCTCCTGGACGGTCCCATCGTCCTCGCGGGCCTGCTCGGCGACGCCGGCATCACGCCCGCCAACCGGCGCGCGCGGCCCAGCGCGAAGGGCACGGAGCCGTGGGACGAGGCGGTGAACAAGGACCTTGACCCCGCGCCGCCCTCGGTG
>JBGAOL010000242.1:0-6640 GCA_044221825.1 Gemmatimonadales bacterium | reverse complement strand
CCCCATACTCCCTGAGGCTTTATGCAGACCACGACCGGACGCCGCGGCGCCCTCGGCGCGCTCACCTTCTTCCTCATTGTCCTCACCGCCTGCTCCGACAGCAACGGCCCGGGCGGCGGCGGCGGCGGGAACGGGACCGACCTGGTGGTGAGCAACGCCACCCCGGCGAGCGGCAACGCCACGCTCTCCGGCTACACCGTCACGGTAGACACCAACAGCGCGGTGCAGCAGGGCCCGGCCATCTACGTGGTGGTGAGCGGGACGGCGGGGAACGTGGGGCACGAGATCGGCTTCTACATCCTCAAGTCGGATGAGTCGATCCCGAACCTCGAGCATTTCTGGGGGAGCGGGAACACCGTGGACGGCTTCACCATCTGCGACGCCAATGGCGGCACCTTCAACATCTGCGACGGCGCGCACGTCACCGCCGACATCGCCGGCAAGAGCGTGACGTTCACGGGCCTGGTCCTCGGCGCCGCGCAGGGGGATGGGGATGCGTCGACGCTCACCGGAACCGTGGCGTACTAGGGGGTGGGTGCGGCGCTCGAGTTCACCGCAGAGACGCGGAGGCGCAGAGGGCCGCAGAGGAACCGCTCGCGAATGGTGGGCTCACCGCAAGGTGAGCCCGCTGTGTTGTTGGTGGGTGTGGGTCAAGGTTCGGCAACGGACCCGGCCTGTGCTGCCAGACCACCTTCAACTCCCTGCATGCATCTCAGAGATTCTCGCCTCTCTGGGCGCAGGTCCTCTGCGGCCCTCCGTGCCTCCGCGTCTCTGCGGTGAATCATCGCAGCCAGCACCAAGGTCGCGGCCCAAGGGCCGCGCGTTCGATGCGGAGGGATCAATCGGGGGGCTTGGCGCGGGCGGGTTTCTCCAGCGCCACGGCGCAGTGGATCAGGGCGAGATGGGTGAAGGCCTGCGGGAAGTTGCCGAGGAACTCGCCGGTGATCGGGTCGATCTCCTCGGAGTAGAGGCCCACGTGGTTGGCGTGGCGGAGCATGCGGCGGAAGATGCGCTCGGCGGCGGGGCGGTCGCCGATCTTGAGCAGCGCCTCGGCCAGCCAGAAGGTGCAGATGGAGAAGGCCCCTTCCTCCCCCTCGAGGCCGTCGGGGGTGCGGTAGCGGAAGACCAGCTCGCCGTCGGGGGTGGTGAGGTGTTCCTGGATGGCGCGTACCGTACCTACCAGGCGCGGGTCGGTCCAGGGCAGGAAGCCGCAGGTGCCCATGGTGAGCACGGCGGCGTCGAGGTTGTCGGGGAAGTCGTAGGCCTGGATGAAGCAGTTCATGGCGGGGTTCCAGCCCCGGTCCAGGATCTCGGCGTGGATGGCGTCGCGCTCGGCGGCCCAGCCGGCGAGGTCGCCGTCGAGGCCCAGCTCGCGGGCGATCTTCACGCCGCGGTCGAGCGCCGCCCAGCTCATCACCTTGCTGTACACGTAGTGGCGGGTCTCACCCCGCACCTCCCAGATGCTCGAGTCGGGCAGCTGCCAGTGCCCGGCGATCCAGTCCACCAGCGGCCGGAGCGAGCGCCAGGTCCCCTCGCTGAGCAGGTGGTGGCGGCGCCAGCGGTCGGCGGCCAGGAGCACCTCGCCGTAGACATCGATCTGCAGCTGGCCGGCGGCGCCGTTCCCCACCCGCACCGGCCGCGAGCCGCGATAGCCCGCGAGGTGATCGAGCTGTCGCTCCACCAGGTCCCGCCGCCCGTCCACGCCATACATGATCTGCAGGTGCCCTGCATTCTCGTAGCGGAGCACGCGCCGCAGGAAGCGCATGAACTCGCCGGCCTCGGCGGGGTGGCCCACGGCCTCGAGCGCGTCGAGGGTGAAGACGGCGTCCCGGAGCCACACGAAGCGGTAGTCCCAGTTCCGCCCGCCGCCGATGGTCTCGGGCAGCGAGGTGGTGGGCGCGGCGATGATGGCGCCGCTCTCGGCGTGGGTCATGAGCTTGAGCGCGAGCGCCGAGCGGACGACGGGCTCGCGGTGGACGCCGTCCATGCGCACCTCGGCCACCCAGTGGCGCCAGAAGGCGCAGGTGGCCTCGAGCTTCCGGTCGCTGTCGTAGCGGTCGACGGGGTGGACATCGTCGTCGTCGAAGCGGAGGACCAGCCAGCGGCGCTCCCCCGCCTCGAGCGCAAACTGGGTGGTGGCGACGCCGGCGCCGAGGGTCCAGTCGAAGGGCTTGGCGCTGGCGAGGGTGAGCACCTGCTCGGCCCGGTCGCTGGCGAAGACGCCCACCTTGAGGACCTCGATGCGGGTGGTGCGGGAGGCGTAGTCGAAACGGGGCATGAAGCGCATCGCCAGCTCCACGCGGCCCACGACGCCGGTCACCTGCCGGTGGATCTCGGGATGCCGGCCGTCGGGGCGGCCGTCGGGGGTCACCGGCATGAAGTCGGTGAGGGTGACCTCGCCGTCGTCGGTGCGGAAGGTGGTGACGAGGACGTTGGTGCCGGTGAGGTACTGCTGGGTGGCGCGATAGGGCACCACGGGGCAGAGGGACCAAGTGCCGCCGCGCTCGGGATCGAGCAGCGCGGCGAAGACGCTCGGGCTGTCGAAGCGCGGCAGGCAGCACCAGTCGATGCCGCCGCGGGTGCTCACCAGCGCGGCGGTGCGCATGTCGCCGATGAGGCCGTAGTCGCTGATCGACGGCGGCGTGGCGGTGGGAAGGATCGGGAAGGTCATCGGCGCCGGGCGCGGCGGGCCGCGAGGCGGGCCAGCCAGGCGGCGAAGGTGCGCGGGTCCCGGGTGCGGAGCGCGGCGTGGCGCACCCGCGGCCCAACGCCGACGGTGACCCCGCGGGGCCGCATGGCGCGGAGGGCGTCCTCGTCGGTGGTGTCGTCGCCGGCGTACAACAGGGCGTCGCAGCCGAGGCACTCCTCCCGCGCCAGCCAGCGGAGCACGCCGTGGCCCTTGTCCACGCCGGGCAGCTGCCCGTCCACCACGTGATGGCCGAGCAGCGCCCGCAGCCCTTCCTGCCGGAGGATGGCGGCGACGGCGAGCTCCTCGTGGTGTTCGTGCGCGTGGCCCAGGTGGCGGAAGTGCACGGCGACGGAGCGATCCTTGATCTCGAGCCGGAGGCCGGGCCGGCCGGCGAGGCGCGCCCGGATGCGGGCGACGGCCCGCTCGAAGGCGTGGACGTCGGCCGGGAGCAGGGGGCGCACCCGGTGCCGCGTGGCCCAGCGCGCGCCGTGGTCGCCGAGGATGGCATCCACCGGGGTCCGCGCCACGTGGCGCACCTGCGCCACCGAGCGGCCGGAGACGAGCACCACCAGCGCACCGCCACGCCGCAGCCGCTGCAGGGTGCGCCGCGTGGCCGGCGGCACGCGCGCATCCATGGGCCGGTCGGTGAACGGCGCCAGCGTCCCGTCGAGGTCGAGGAAGAGCAGCGGCCGCTGGGCGGCGGCGAGGGTGGCGAGCGCGGCCCGGCCGCGGGCGCTGGTGGACAGCGGGGCACTCATGCGCGGGGGCGGAGGCGCTCCACCTCCTCGAAGATGTCGGTCATCCAGTCCCCGATGGTGTGGCGGTGCACGCGGCGGCGGAGGGCGGCCATGCGGCGGGCGCGTTCCTCCTCCGGCGTCTCGATGGCCTTGAGCATGGCGGCGGCCATGGCGCCGGTGTCGTAGGGATTCACCAGCTCGGCCTCGCGCAGCTCGCGCGCAGCGCCGGCGAAGCGGGAGAGCACCAGCACCCCCGCCTTCCCCTCCTGCGACGCGACGTATTCCTTGGCCACCAGGTTCATGCCGTCCTGCAGCGGCGTCACCAGGCAGATGTCGGCGGCGCGATAGCAGGCGGTGACCTCCGCCTGCGTGAGCGACTCCCGCACCAGGTACACCGGCACCCAGTGCCCCTGCGCGTGGCGCACGTTGAGCGCCTCCACCCGCTCCGCGATCTCGGCCTCGAAGGCCTGGTACTCCGGCACCTCGGAGCGGCTCGGCACGGCCACCTGCAGCAGGGTCACCTTGCCGTGGAGGCGCGGATGATCCATCAGCAGGCGCTCGAACGCCAGCAGGCGGCGGGGGATGCCCTTGGTGTAGTCGGCGCGGTCCACGCCGAGGAGCAGGGTGCCGCCGCCGGGAAGGAAGCGCTCACGGAGCTCCGCGGCGCGCGCCTCGGTGTCCGGGTGCGCGGCCTGGGCGCGGAACGCCTCCGCATCGATGGAGATGGGGAAGGTGCGCACCACGGTGCGGCGGCCGTGCAGGCGCACGAGGCCCTTTGCCGGCTCCACGACGGCGTCGCGGAAGATGCGGCGGACGCTGGTGAGGAAGTTTCGGACGTCGTTCCCCGTCTGGAAGCCGAGCAGGTGGTTGCCGAGGAGCCCGGCCACGAGGCGGCGCGCCTCGGGGAAGACCCGGAGGATGTCGGGCGCGGGCCACGGGATGTGCCAGAACTGGTGCACGAAGAGGCTCTTCACCCGCCGCAGGAACTGCGGCACGAGTGCCAGCTGGTAATCCTGCACCCAGCAGACCGCGTTCCGCCCCTGCGCCTCGGCGATGGCGGCGGCGGCGAAGCGCTCGTTGACCTTGCGGTAGGTGTGCCAGTGGGCCGCATCGTATACGAAGCGGGTGAGCTGCGAGTGGCAGAGCGGCCAGATGGCGCGGTTGGCGGTCTCGGTGTAGAAGCCGAGGAGGTCGCAGGCGCTGAGGCGCAGGCGGCGGAGGCGGTAGCGGGGGTCGTCGGGGGGCACCATGACCCCGTCGAGGGGATCGGTGACGTCGAAATCGCCGGAGCCGCTGCCCCAGGCCACCCAGGTCCCGCCCGACTGCGCCATCACCGGCTGCAGGGCGGAGGTGAGGCCCCCCGCCGGTGCGCTCACCAGCAGCCCATCGCCGGTGCGGTGATGCACGAAGGGCTCGCGGTTGCTCACGAGGATGAGGGGCACCTTCGCTGCGGTGCGCCGGAGCCAGGGGAGGAGGGGCATGTCGCAGAGTAGTCCCGTGAGGGGGATCACGGAAGCGTGGCGCAAGTTGCGTCACTCCCCGTCCCTTCTCATGTTTCCCCCTTCCGAGAGATATTCCGGCCTGTCCCCTTCCTCATCCCCGGGCGCCCGCGCCCCGCGGAAGGACTCCTCGATGCCCATGGGTTCCCGGCAGCACCCGATCCAGCTCGCGCTGGCCGCGCTCACCTGCACTGTCCTCGTGGCGGGCTGCGGCGGGCCAGCGGAGAAAGACCGCATCGCGCTGGTGGGGGTGAACGTGATCAGCGGCGCCGGGGACGCGCCGCTCCGCGACGCGGTGATCGTGGTGCGCGGCGGCAAGATCGAGCAGGTGGCGCCGCGCGAGGGGTTCAAGATCCCGCGCAGCGCCGAGCAGGTGGACGCCACCGGCAAGTGGGTGATCCCGGGGCTCATCGACGGCCACGGCCACGTGGAGCGCTGGGCCCTCGGCACCTACATCAGCGCCGGCGTCACCTCAGTGCGCGACATGCACGGCAAGCAGGACTCCATCCTGGCCCTGCGTGAGGAAGTCAGCCTGGGCGGCGAGGTGGCGCCGCGGGTGTACTCGGCCGGCGCCATGCTCGACGCGCCGCCCACCACCTACCTCGATGCCACGCCCATCTCGAACGGCACCGAGGCGCGCCGCGCGGTGGACGCGCTGGCCGTGGCCGGGGCGGACTACATCAAGGTGTACACCCGGATCACGCCCGAGCTGCTCAAGCCACTGCTCGACGAGGCCGCCACCTTCAACCTCCGCACCAGCGCGCACCTGGGGCTGACGGACGCGGTGACGGCGGCGCGCATGGGCATCCGCTCGGTGGAGCACATGAGCGGCGTGGTGGAGGCGGCCAGCGCCACGCCCGAGAAATTCTATGCGGAACACAAGGCCGGGTTCTTCCGCGGCTGGAACGCCTTCGAGGCCGGCTGGGTGACGGCCGACAGCGCGGCGCTCACCCGGGTGGCCGGCGTGCTCGCCGAGCAGCGGGTGGCGGTGGTGCCGACGCTGGTGCTGCACGAGACCTTCAGCCGGCTCGACGACCCCGCCATCCTCACGCAGCCCGACCTCAAGCACGTCCCCCAGTCGGTGCGTGACCGCTGGGACGTCCCCGACCTCAAGGCCCGCGCCGGCTGGGGCGAGGCGGCGTTTGCCACCTTCCGCGCGGCGCGCCCCAACCAGGACCTGTTCCTCCGCGCCTACCGCGCGGCGGGCGGCCGGATCATCGCGGGGACCGACGCGGCCAACCAGATGCTGGTGCCGGGCTGGAGCCTGCACAGCGAGCTCGAGCTGCTGGTGCACGCCGGCCTGACGCCGATGGACGCGCTGATGACCGCCACCCACAACACCGCCCAGCTGCTCGGCGCCGACAGCATCGGGATGATCGCCCCCGGCAAGGTGGCGGACCTGGTGGTGCTCGGCGCCAATCCCCTAGACGACATCCGGAACACCCGCACCGTGGAGCAGGTGATGATCCGCGGCCAGCTGTACAAGGCCGACAGCCTGGCGGCGCGACACTAGCATGACCTTCCTGCGGGTCCTGCTGGCGTGGGCCGCGACCAGCGCGGTGTTCCTGGCGTGGCGGGCGCTCGAGTCCGGCGTGCGCGGCGGGCAGCCGATCGGCGCGGCACTCACGGGGTCCCTCGGCGCGGTGGCGGCCGAGGCGGCGCTGGTGACCCTGCTGGCGGGGCTCTGGTTCGCGAGCCTCGGCAGCGGGGCCGGG
>JBGAOL010000241.1:0-6563 GCA_044221825.1 Gemmatimonadales bacterium | reverse complement strand
ATCGAGGAGGGCCTGCATGCTCGCGCGGGTGCCGATCCAGGCCAGGCCGTCCGAGGCGCGGGCGCCGGCGCGGAGCGGGAGATTGAAGCTGTCGGGCGCGGCGTGGATGCGCTGGAGCAGCGGGATGAGCGTCGTGTCCGTCGAGTACGACATGAGGGTGAGGTAGCGGACGCGGAGGTCGCGATCGGTGGTGGCCAGGAAGCGCGCCGCCAGCGAGTCCGCCGCGCCGGCACCGAGGCGGCCGAGGACCCAGGCGTCGCCCTGGTCGTAGTGGGCGTCGGGGATGCGGGCCAGGATGTCGTTGAGCATCCACTGGTCGCCGTGCTCGGCCCGCTGCAGCTCGAGGTCCACCGCGCGCAGCGACGGGAACAGGTCCATGAGGTCGGTGGCCGGCGGCGGCGGGATGTCGCCCTGGACGATCTGCTTCCGCCAGGACAGCACGCTGTCGTGGCTGGCGGGCCAGCGGAGTTCCGCGAGCCGGGTCAGGGCCAGCACGCCGGTGTCCCACGCCACCTTCCCCTCGAGCATCCGCCTCGCCACCTGCCACAGGCGCCGCGGGCGCGTCTCGGCCAGCATGCGACGGACCGTGTCGGCGGCCGGCGTGCCCTGCCGGAGCTGCTCGTGGATGTCCGAGTAGGTGGCGCGCGACTCGGTGCCGAGCCGCAGCTGCACCTGCGCCGCCACTGGGGCCGCCGCCAGCATCATGCCCGCCACCGCACCGATCACCAGCCTCCGCATCATCCCTCCCCGTTCTCCAGCCGTCGCGTCGCCACGAGCCACACCACCGTGGCCAGGAGCATCCCGCCCGCCGAGGCCAGCAGCGCCGTGGAACCCCCTGCTCCCGTGTAGAGCGTCCCGAAGGCCACGCCCGCCGGCAGCGCGGCCAGGCCCGTCACCGAATGATAGGCCCCGTAGCCCCGCCCCGTCCGCTTCGGCGCCAGCCGTGCCACCAGCAGGCGTTCCGCCGGCTCCATGAGCCCCGCCACCACGCCGAGGGCCAGGAACACCGTCACGGCGAGCGCCGGCGTCGTCGCTGCCGCGAGCCCGGCCGCCCCGAGGGCGAAGGCCACGCCACCAGCCGCCACCGCGCCGCGCGGGCCCAGGTGATCGGCGAGCCAGCCCCCCGGATAGGATACCCCGGTCCGCACCACATGGAGCCCTGCCCAGACCAGCGGCACCAGCGCCGCGGCCAACCCGGCGTCCTGCAGCCGGAGCAGGAGCAGCGTCTCCGGCAGGCGGAGCAGCACCAGCAGCGCCAGCGCGAGGACCGGCGGCCAGAAACCCGGCGGGTGGGCCACCACGCCCGGCACGGAAGGCTCCGCCACCCGCGCAGGGGCATCGCTCACCGCGTGCGCCGGCGCGCGGCGGAGCACCAGCACCAGGACCAGCGCTGCCGCGACACCCGGCAGCACGCTCACCATGAGCACCCGCCGCGTCTCCCAGCCGAGGCTCAGCAGCCACCACGCCAGCAGCGCGCCCGGCACCGACCCCAGGTGGTCCGCCATCCGGTGATACCCGAACGCCCGCCCGCGGAGCGCCGGCGGCGTCACCTCGGCGATCAGCGCATCGCGCGGCGGGCTGCGGAAGCCCTTGCCCACCCGGTCCACCACGCGGAGCCCCACCACCTGCCACGCCGCGCCCGCCATGGCGATGAACGGCCGGATGAGCGCCGCGAGCCAGTAGCCCGCCAGGATCAGCGGCTTCCGCCGCCCCGGCCGGTCGGCCAGCGTGCCCGCCAGCCACTTGGTGCCGGAGGCGGCGAGGTCGGCCGCACCATCCAGCGCGCCGAGCATGGTGGCGCTCCCGCCGAGCGTCCCCACCACGAAGGCGGGGAGCAGCGGGTAGACCATCTCGCTGGCGAAGTCGTTGAGCAGGGAGACGAGGGCCAGCCCCTTCACCGTCGGGGCGATCCCCTCGCGCGGGGCGGGGTCCGGCACGATGGAACGGCTCAGGGCTCGTCGAGCCCCATGCCCCAGCGGATGAGCGACACCGGCAGGCCCCCGTACTGGAGCACCGCCTCATGGAACTGGCGGAGCGGCGCGGACGGCCCGGCCTGCGCCCGCCACGCCTCGCGCAGCGACAGGAACTCGCGCCGCCCCACCGCATAGCAGAGCTGGTAGGTGGGCCAGGCGCAGTAGCGGCTCACCTCGGCCGTGGCGCGGCCGCGGTCCATGGCCACCCGGTCCACCAGCATGTCCACCGCCTGCTCGGGCGTCATGCCGCGGGTGTGGAGCCCCACGTCGAGCACGATGCGCACCGCGCGCCACAGCAGGTGCACCCGCTGGAACAGCCGCTCCTCGAGCGAGGCGTAGAACCCCTGCTCCGCCATCAGCTCCTCGCAGTAGAGCGCCCACCCCTCCACGTTGACCGGGGTCCACGACACCCGCCGCACGTCGCTCGGCAGCCGCCGGGCGGTGACCAGCTGGAGGTGATGGCCCGGCCACGCCTCGTGCACCGCGGTGGCGCCGATCTCGTGCAGCGAGTAGCCGGCGGCCGCCGCCTCGCCCGGGGCGGGCGGCGTCACGAAGAAGCGCCCCACCCGCTCCGCCCCGTAGATGGTGGGCGGCACGTACGCCGCGAACGGCATGAGCGGCCGCAGGAAGACGGGCGTCTCCAGCACGTCGAGGCGGCCGTCGGGGATGGGCACCAGGTCGCGGGCCAGCAGGAAGTGGCGGGCGCGCTCGCAGGCGTCGTGGAAGTGGCGCACCACGTCGCCCGCCACCGGCGCCTGCACCCGGAGCCGCTCCACCACCGTCTTCCACGACACGGTCGGATTGAGCTGGCGGGCCAGCGCCGTGACTTCCGCCTCCACCTCGTCCGCCAGGTGGAGGCCGTAGCGGTACAGCTCGGGCGCGCCGGCCATGAGCGCGTGCTCGTGGTGCAGGCGGCGGTTGAACTGCTCCTCCCCGATGGCAAACGACAGGTCGTCGTGGTGCGCGCGCAGCTCGCCGCGGAGCGCCAGCGCAAACCGGCTCAGCGCCGATTCCGCCTCGGCCAGCACCGCGTCGAGCATCATCCCGTCGCCCTCGGCGCCCGCGCGGGCCATGGCGCCCGCGTCCGCCAGCAGGCGGGGGCCCGCCTCGGCCAGCTGCGTGGCGGTGTCGAGGAAGATGCGCGGCGGCTCGCTCAGCGTCTCGCGCGCGGCCTTGAGGAAGCCGGGGATGGCCTGGAGGCGCCCCGTGAGGCTGGCGGTGCGGGCGGCGGGGGAGAGGTCTTCGCGGCGGAGGGTGGCGTGGAGGGCGTCGTACAGGTGCGAGAGCCAGAAGCCGGGGTTGTGGACCTGCGGCTTCTCCTTCTCGAACCGCGCGATGGTGATCCGCACCTCGTCCAGGAAGGCCGTCCGGTCGATCTCCTCCTGCTGCTCTTCCACCTCCAGCGTCTCCGCCGCCGCGGCGATGGCCTTGAGCGCCGCCAGGTGATTGCGCACGGCATCGGCGGAGAAATCCGCGAGGCGGTGGTCGTAGGCGGCCACCCCGGCCGCGGTGGCGTCGGCGGGGTCGAAGTGCCAGCGCGCGTCGAGATAGGAGCGGTAGAGGTCGGCGGTCCCGGTCATGGCCTCAACTTACCGGTGTCCGGCATTCGGGGGAATGAGCGGGGACCGGCCCCGCCATTGGGCCCCTAGCCCGGGGCAGCCCGCCCTCACAACTTTCCGGCCCGCACTCCCTGACCCCGGACTACATGTCGCTCGAGCTCGACCAGGCCACCATGCAGCGCCTCGGCCACCTGGTGGCCGACCACGTCGCCCGCCACCTCGCCTCGCTGCGCGACCAGCCCGCCTCCCGCGTCCTCTCCCGGGCCGACGCCGAGCGCCTGGTGGCCACCCCCCCGCCGGCAGCGGGCCAGCCGGTGGAGGCGCTGCTCGAGACCCTGACCGAGCGCGTCTTCCCCTACCACGCCCGGGAGCCCCATCCCGGCTTCCTCGGCTACGTGCAGGGCTGCCCCACCTTCCCCGCCATCCTCGGGGACTGGCTGGCCACCGGCTACAACTTCTTCGCCGGCGCCTGGGGCGTCTCGAGCGGGCCCACCATGCTCGAGGTGACGGTGCTGGAGTGGTTCCGCCAGTGGCTGGGCCTGCCACCGGGAACCGGCGGCCTGCTCACCTCCGGCGGCTCCACGGCCAACCTCATGGCCGTCATCGCCGCCCGCCACGCCGTGGCCGGGGACGATCCCTCGCTGCTCCCGCGCCTCACCGTCTACGCCTCCGACCAGGCGCACAGCTCGCTCATCCGCGCCGCCTGGATCGCCGGCATCCCGCGCGCCAACGTCCGCATCCTGCCGAGCGATGCCGAGTGGCAGCTGCAGCCGGCGCTGGTGGAGCAGGCCATCACCGCCGACCGCGCGGCGGGGCTCCACCCGCTCATGATTCTGGCCACCGCCGGCACCACCAACACCGGCGCCACCGACCCGCTGCCCGAGCTCGGCCGGCTCGCGCGCCACGAGGGACTCACGCTCCACGTGGATGGCGCCTACGGCGGCTTCGCGGCGCTCTCCGTCACCGGCCGCGCCCAGCTCGGCGACCTGAGTGGTGTCGACAGCCTGAGCCTCGACCCGCACAAGTGGCTCTACGTCCCCTTCGAGTGCGGTTCCCTGCTGGTGCGCGATCCGGAGCGCCTCCGCGCCGCCTTCCACATCCTGCCCGACTACCTCCGCGACCTCGACGTGGCCGGCGGTGAGGTCAACTTCGCCGACTACGGCGAGCAGCTCACCCGCTACAACCGCGCCCTCAAGGTGTGGATGGGCGTGAGCGCCTGGGGCACCGACGCCCTCGCGCGCGAGATCGAGGGCGGCATCCACCGCGCCGAGCTGGCTGCCGAGCTGGTGACCCGGAGCAACGCGCTCGAGCTCGTCTCCCCCGCCCGCCTCGGCATCACCTGCTTCCGCCCGCGCCGCCCGGGTGCCACGCCCGCCGAGCTCGACGCACTCACGCAGCGCGCCCTCGAGCGCATCAACCGCACCGCCCACTTCTTCATCTCCACCACCCGCCTGAGCGGGCGCCAGGCCCTCCGCATCTGCTGCTGCGGCTGGCGCACCACCGACGCCGACATCGCGCGGCTCGTTTCGGAGGCGGAGGCAGCGGTGCGGGGGTAGGTCCGGCGCGGGGGTTCACCGCAGAGGCGCGGAGACGCGGAGGGCCGCGGAGGACCTGCGCGCGGAAGGGGGAGTGCCTCTCAGGGTGCGTGCAGCGAATTGAAGGGGGTCTGGCAGCACGGGTAAGGAATGGCGCCGGACCCGAACGGACACCCCCCAAGACACAGCGGGCTCACCGTGCGGTGAGCCCACCATTCAAGAGCAGTTCCTCTGCGGCCCTCTGCGTCTCCGCGTCTCTGCGGTGAACCCGCACGCACCGGAGCCAGTCCCTACCCCCCCACGACCTCGCAGTCGTCCCCGAGCGTCATGGCACCCTTGACGCCCTTGAGCTGGACGCGATTGCCGAGGAGCGAGTGGTGCACCGCGCTGTCCGCGATCACGCAGCCCTGGCCCACCATGGCGTGCTCGATGCGGCTGTTCCGCACCCGCGTCCCCGCCTCGAGCGTCACGTTGGGCCCGATCTCGCTCGACTCGATGACCACGCCGTCCTCGATGTACACCGGGTCGTGGATGGTGACGCCCGGGAACTCCCGCCGCCGCGCGCCCCCGTGCTTGAGCAGGATCTCGTTGCTCTCGAGCAGCGTGTCCAGCTTGCCGCAGTCGTACCACCCGCCCACCTCGGCCGTGAGGATCTTGCGGCCGTGCTCGATCATGTGCTGGAAGGCGTCGGTCAGGTAGTACTCGCCCTTGTTGGCGGGCGCGGCCAGCGTGTGGTCGATCCCGGCCCAGAGCGCCGCCGTGTCCTTGATGTAGTAGAGTCCGATGTTGGCCAGCTTGGAGATCGGCGTGGACGGCTTTTCCACGATCCTGGTCATGTAGCCGTCCTTGTCGGTGACCACCACGCCGAAGCGCTGGTAGTCCTCCACTTCCTTGGCCCAGATGATCCCGTCCGCGCCCGTGCGGTTGATGAGCGTCAGGTCGGCCTCGAAGACGGTGTCCACGAAGATGATGAGCACCGGCTCCTTCACGTGCGGCCGCGCCAGGTTCACCGCGCCCGCCGTGCCGTCCTGCACCTTCTGCTCGATGAAGCGCGACGGGTACTTGTAGCGAGAGCGCGCGTACGCCTCCACCTGCTCCTTGAGGTGCCCCGTGATGAAGATGAGCTCGGAGACGTTGAGCCCCTCGAGCCGGTCCATCACGTAGTCCATCACCGGCCGGCCCGCCACCTTGAGCATCGGCTTGGGGACCAGGTGGGTGTGGGGACGGAGGCGGGTGCCCTTGCCGGCCAGCGGGATGATCACCTGCATGCGGGATCAGCTCCTTCCGTAGCGGTCCGAGAGGCGCACCAGGTCGTCGAGCTCGGGCGTGGATGCCTCGAGCACGTCGGTGTCCACGACGGCCTCGATCTGGTGGATGAGCGTGGCGGGGATGTGGACCGACTCGCCGGCCCGGAAGGGACGCTCGGTGCGCGCCTCGCCCGTGCGGAGAATCAGCTCCCCGCGGAGCACGTGCATCGTCTCGTCCTTCTGGTTGTG
>JBGAOL010000240.1:0-6602 GCA_044221825.1 Gemmatimonadales bacterium | reverse complement strand
CCTGCGCTCCAGCGGCCAGATGATCAGCTACGAAGTGGCCATGGGACTGAGCGTCATCCCGGTGCTGCTCCTCACCGGCAACGTGGCCTTCGGCGAGATCATCAAGGCGCAGCAGCAGGGGCTCTTCGGCTGGTTCATACTGCCGCTCTTCCTGGCCTTCCACAACTTCCTCGTCTCGGGCTTCGCGGAGACCAACCGCCTGCCGTTCGACCTGCCCGAGGCGGAATCGGAGCTCATCGCCGGCTACCACACCGAGTACAGCGCGATGAAGTTCTCGATGTTCTTCATCGCCGAGTACTCGAACATGGTCACCGTGGCGGCCATGGTCACGACGCTCTTCCTCGGCGGGTGGGACATCCCCTTCACCCACTGGGACGAGACCCCCGGCGTGCTGCAGACCATCGCCACCGGCGGCGTGATGTTCCTCAAGGTGTTCTTCTGGCTGTTCTTCTTCATGTGGATCCGGTGGACGCTGCCCCGGTTCCGCTATGACCAGCTCATGGCGCTCGGCTGGAAGGTGCTGATGCCGATCGGCCTTGCCTACGTGATGCTCATCGCCACCGCCATCTACCTCATCGAGGACGTGGCCGGCGTGACGACGTGGATGCCCAAGATGCTGGTGCTCACCGCCATCAACGTGGCGCTCGGCTACATCGTGTTCATCGTCCTCGACCGGGGACTCCTGATCAGCGGCTCGAGGGACTCCGCGGCCTCCCGCGGCGGCCTCGGCCGGGCGGCCTGAGGGCACTATGGCGATTGGCGTGAAGGTCCTGAAGCGGCCCGAGCGGGACGTGAGCTACGTCCGGGCCACCCTCAAGGGGATGGCGCTCACCTTCAAGAAGATGTTCGAGCCGAAGGTGACGATGCAGTACCCCGAGGAAAAGAGCGCCCCCGAGGCCGAGCGCGGCGCGTGGAGCCTGGCGCCGCGGTGGCGCGGCACGCACCGCATGCTCACCGATGAGCAGGGCCGCTCCAAGTGCGTGGCCTGCGGCCTCTGCCCCCAGATCTGCCCGGCCAACTGCATCAAGCTGGTCCCGGGCGAGGACGAGGACGGCAACCGCTACCCGCTGATCTACGAGATCGACGAGTTCCGCTGCATCTTCTGCGGCTACTGCCAGGAAGTCTGCCCCGAGGAGGCCATCCACGTGGGCGTGCACTACGAGAACGCCGAGTACAGCCGCGACCGCTTCGTGTACGACCTGGAGCGCCTCTCGGCCCAGACCCACCAGGTCTCGACGCTCTGGGACCCGACCGACCCGAAGGGCGAGTGATGACCCAGCAGATCTTCTGGTTCTTCGCGGTCCTGGCCGTTGGCTGCGCGCTGCTCGTGGTCACCATGCGCAGCCCCATCGCCTCGGCCTTCTGGCTGGTGCAGACCATGCTCTGCCTGGCCGCCATCTACTTCCTGCTGCAGGCCCAGTTCATCGGGGCCATCCAGGTGCTGGTGTACGCCGGCGCGGTGATGGTGCTGTTCCTCTTCGTGATCATGCTCCTCAACCTGGGGCAGGAGAAGGGGGACATGCGCGGCATCCCGGGGTGGCTGCTGGCGCTGGTGCTGATCGGCCTGTTCGGGAGCCAGGTGGGGCCGCTGGCCGGCTACAGCCTGGAGCGGATCGCGCTCGAGTACACCGGCAGCACCTCGCTCGCCGACCCGCGGGTGGTGTTCGACTCCACCCAGGCCGCCGCCGCCGCGACCCTCGCCCGCGGCGTCCCGGGCGACATCGCCAAGCCGCTCTTCGAGCAGTACCTGGTGCCCTTCGAGCTCACCTCGATCCTGCTGCTCGCGGCGATCGTCGGGGCCGTGGTCCTGGCCAAGCGGAGGATCTGATGCTTCTCGGGCCCGCGCTCGCGCTCTCCGCGCTCCTGTTCGCCATCGGCGTCACCGGGGTGCTGGTGCGCCGGAACGCCATCGTGATCTACATGTGCGTCGAGCTCATGCTCAACGCCGTCAACCTGAGCTTCGTGGCGCTGTCCACCGCGCACGGCATCTCGGGGCAGGTCTTCGTCTTCTTCGTGATGACGGTGGCCGCGGCGGAAGCCGCGGTCGGGCTCGCGATCATCCTCGCGATCTTCCGCCACCACAAGTCGGTGAACCTGTCGAACATCAACCTGCTCAAGGGCTGATGCCGCACGCGCTCCTCGCCCTCGCCGCCCTGCCGGCCGAGGCCCACGACGTGATGGCGCTGGGGCAGGAGCTCCGGCTGCCCATCGCGCTGATCCTGGGCCTGCCGCTGCTCGGCTTCCTGCTGAACGGTGCGCTCGCCCTCTGGAAGCCCGACGCCAAGGGCGCGGTCTCGCTCATCGGCCCCGGCGTGCTGATCGCCGCCTTCGGCATCGCGGTGGCCCAGTACCTGAAGCTGAGCCACCTCTGGCACGACCAGCCGGAGCTCTCACCGGTGGCCACGCTCTGGAACTGGCTGCCAGTGGGCACGCTGCAGGTGCCCTTCGCCTTCCAGCTGGACCAGCTCTCGATGGTGATGCTGCTCATCGTCACCGGCGTCGGGAGCCTGATCCACCTCTTCAGCGTCGGCTACATGAAGGCGGACCCGGGGTATCCCCGGTACTTCGCCTACCTGAACCTCTTCGTGATGTTCATGCTCGTGCTGGTCCTCGGCGCGAGCTTCCCGATGATGTTCATCGGCTGGGAAGGGGTGGGGCTCTGCTCCTACCTGCTGATCGGCTTCTGGTTCACCGAGAAGGCCAACGCCGACGCCGGCAAGAAGGCCTTCATCGTGAACCGCATCGGCGACTTCGGCTTCCTCGTCGCCATGTTCCTCATCTGGCAGACCTTCGGCAGCCTGGACTACGCCAACGTCTTCGGGAAGGCCGCGGACGCCTCCACGCACCTGGCGGGCGGCGCCACCATCACGGCCATCACGCTGTTCCTGTTCCTGGGCTGCACCGGCAAGAGCGCGCAGATCCCGCTCTACACCTGGCTCCCCGACGCCATGGCCGGCCCGACGCCGGTCTCCGCGCTGATCCACGCCGCCACCATGGTGACGGCGGGCGTGTACCTGGTGGCGCGTGCCAACGTGCTCTTCGCGCTGGCCCCCACCACGCAGGCCGTGGTGGCGGGCGTGGGCGCGCTCACGGCGCTCTTCGCCGCCACGATCGGCCTCCGCCAGTACGACATCAAGAAGGTGCTGGCCTACTCCACCGTCTCCCAGCTCGGCTACATGTTCCTGGGCGTGGGGACGGGCGCCATCACCGCCGGCGTCTTCCACCTGGCCACGCACGCCTTCTTCAAGGCGCTCCTGTTCCTCGGCTCGGGCAGCGTGATCCACGCCATGCACCACGCGTACCACGCCAGCCACAGCCACGACGACCCGCAGGACATGCGCAACATGGGCGGCCTCGCGAAGTACATGCCCATCACCGCCACCCTAAGGACGAGATCCTGGCCTTCGCCTTCGGCCGGGGCGAGCACACGCCGATCTTCCGCGTCTACTGGGCCATGGGCGCCACCGCGGCGCTCCTGACGGCCTTCTACATGGCCCGCCTCATGGCCATGACCTTCTTCGGCGAGAACCGCACCGGGGAAGAGGAGCGGCACCACCTGCACGAGGCGCCCTGGATCATGACCGGGCCCCTCGTGGTGCTCGGCGTCCTGAGCATCGCGGGCGGCTGGCTCAACTTGCCGGAGTTCGCCGCGTCCCTCGGCACCCCCGAGCTGCTGCACCACTGGCTCCACCCCATCCTCGCCGCCGGCGACCGGGTGGCCGAGACCCTCGGCACCGCCCCGGTACTGCCGGAGGGCGGGGCGGAGCACCTGCTGATCGGGCTGGCCATCGCGCTGGCGGTCATCGGGCTGGCGGCGGGCTTCTTCACCACGGTCAAGGCGCGCACCGTCCCGGCCCACGACGCGCCGGCGGAGCACGGCTTCTGGAAGGTGCTCTACCACAAGTACTACGTCGACGAGCTCTACGACGCCGTCATCGTGCGGCCCCTCGAGGCGCTCTCGCGCGTGGTGCTCTGGAAGCAGGTGGACCAGGGGCTCATCGACGGTGCCGGCGTCAACGGCGCCGCGTGGGCCTCCCGCACCCTGGGCTGGCTCGGCAGCCGGCTCCAGAGCGGCCTGGTGGGGGGCTACGTGGTCCTCTTCCTGGTGGGCGCGCTGTACATCCTCGGCATGGTCGTCTGGCGGTAACGGAGAGACTGGATGCAAGACTTCCTGATGTCCCTCGGCTACGGCCAGTGGATCCTCACGGCGCTGCTGGTGCTGCCGCTCGTCGGCATCATCCCGGTGGCGCTGGCGCCCGCCGCGCGCGCCAAGCAGGTGGCGCTGGCGGTGACGCTCGTCGAGTTCGTGGTCTCGCTCGGGCTCTGGTGGGCGTTTGACCCCACCGACCCGCTGATGCAGTTCTCGGTGGACGCCGCCTGGCTGCCGGCCTGGGGCATCCACTACACGCTCGGGCTCGACGGCCTTTCCCTCTTCATGGTGCTCCTCTCCACGGGCATCATGCCGCTCGCCGTGCTGGCCAGCTTCAGCTACATCACCGAGCGCGAGAAGCTCTACTACGGGCTCCTCCTCACGCTCACCACCGGCATGCTCGGGGTGTTCCTGGCCCTCGACATGTTCCTGTTCTACGTGATGTGGGAGCTGATGCTCATCCCGATGTACTTCATCATCGGGATCTGGGGCGGGAAGAACCGCCTCTACGCGGCGCTCAAGTTCTTCATCTACACCATGGCCGGCTCGCTGCTGATGCTGGTGGCCATCGTGGTGATGATGTTCAAGGCCTTCGCCATCACCGGCGCGCCGACCTTCAGCTACGAGGCCTTCCTCCAGGCCTCGCACCAGATGGGCGACGTCGCCCCGTGGCTGTTCCTGGCCTTTGCGCTCGCCTTCGCCATCAAGGTGCCGCTCTTCCCGTTCCACACCTGGCTGCCGGATGCCCACGTCGAGGCGCCCACGGCCGGCTCGGTGATCCTGGCCAGCGTGCTCCTCAAGATGGGCACCTACGGCTTCCTGCGGTTCGCGGTGCCCTTCTTCCCTGAAGTGGCGGTCTCGCCACTGGTGACGGGGATCGTGGTCACCTGCGCCGTCATCGGCATCATCTACGGGGCGCTGGTGGCGCTGGTGCAGCCGGACGTCAAGAAGCTCGTGGCCTACTCCTCGGTGAGCCACCTGGGCTTCGTGATGCTCGGGATCTGGGCCGCGACGCAGCAGAGCGTGCAGGGCGCGCTGATGATCATGATCGGCCACGGCCTCTCCACCGGCGCGCTCTTCCTCCTCATCGGCATGATCTACGAGCGCCGCCACACCCGCGAGATCGCCGACTACGGCGGCCTGGCCCGCGTGGTGCCGGTGTTCAGCCTCATCTTCGTGGTCACCGTGCTCGCCTCGGCGGGCCTGCCGGGCCTCAACGGCTTCGTGGGCGAGTTCCTGGTGCTGCTCGGCAGCTTCGGGCGCTATCCCTGGGCCACGGGCCTCGCCACCACCGGCGTGATCTTCGCCGCGGCCTACCTGCTGTGGGCCACGCAGCGGATCCTGTTCAACAAGCTCGACAAGCTGGAGAACGAGCACCTGCACGACCTCACCCCGCGCGAGCTCTGGGTGATCCTCCCGCTCGTCGCCGGCATGATCTGGATGGGCCTCTATCCCCAGCCCGTCCTGAGCCGCATGGACGAGGCCGCCAAGCGCTACGTGCAGCTCGTGGAGCCCGGCTTCGCCCCGCCGGCGACGGCGCTCACTCCCCCCGAGGCCCGGCCGTGAACCCCACCAGCATCGATCTCTCGACCCCGCTCGGCCTCACCCTCGGGCTCCTGCCCGAGGTGGTACTGAGCCTCGCCGTGCTGGTGGTGGTGCTCATCGTGGCCTGGCGGCACAGCGGCCCGGCACACAGCCGCCTCGCCGGCTGGGCCAGCCTCGTCGCGCTCGGTGTCACCGCGGCGGCGCTGGCCTGGATCGCCGGCCACGCCCCGGATGATCCCGGCATCAACCAGATGGTGGCGCTCGACGCCTTCCGGTTCGTCGGCAGCGCGCTGCTCCTCCTCTTTGCCGCCGGTTCGGTGCTGGCCTCGCTGGGCTACCTGGAGCGGGAACGCCTGGTGGCACCGGAGTACTACGTGCTCCTGCTGCTGGCCACCATCGGCATGCTGTTCATGGTCAACTCCCAGGACCTGATCCTGGTGGTGCTGGGCCTCGAGACCATGTCGGTGTCGGTGTACGTCCTCGCCGGCTACAACCGCGGCAACGCCTACTCCTCGGAGGCGGCGCTCAAGTACTTCCTGATCGGCTCCTTCGCCGCGGGGTTCCTGCTCTACGGCATCGCGCTCACCTACGGCTCCGCCGGCACCACCAACCTGGTGATGATCGGCGCCCAGTTTGCCCACGGCAACCTGCCGCTCATGGCGCGCCTGGGCCTCGGGTTCATGCTGGTGGGTTTCTGCTTCAAGGTGGCCGCGGTCCCGTTCCATAACTGGGCCCCGGACGTCTACGACGGCGCCCCCACGCCGGTCACCGGCTTCATGGCCACGGCCGTGAAGACCGCCGGCTTCGTGGCCCTGGCGCGGGTGCTCTACACCTGCTTCGGCGCCAACGTCCCAGAGTGGCGGACCATCCTGGGCCTCCTCGGCGTGCTCTCGATGGTGCTCTGCAA
>JBGAOL010000239.1:0-6678 GCA_044221825.1 Gemmatimonadales bacterium | reverse complement strand
CCTGTCCCGTTCCCGCACCCGCATGCACGCACCCGAGATTCCCGGCTTCCGCCCCGTCCCGTTCACCGGCGTCATCTACGTCATGGCGGAGGCGCAGCGGCTGGGCTACCGCTACGGGCACCCCGACTGGTGCAACCTGGGCCAGGGGATGCCGGAGACGGGCCCGCTCCCGGGCGCTCCGGCGCGGGTGGAGCAGGTGACCATCGCGCTCGACGACCAGGAGTACGCGCCGGTCCCCGGCATCACCGAGCTCCGCAAGGCCGTGGCCGAGCTGTACAACCAGCTCTACCGGCAGGGAAAGGCGTCGCAGTACACCGAGAAGAACGTCTGCATCTGCGGCGGGGGGCGCGCCTCGCTCACCCGCGCAGTGGCGGCGCTCGGCGAGATCAACCTGGGGCACTTCCTCCCCGACTACACGGCGTACGAGGAGCTGCTCGACATCTTCAAGCTCTTCAGCGCCATCCCCATCCTGCTCGACAGCGGGCGCGGCTACGAGTTCACGGTGGAGGAGCTGCGCCGCGAGATCACCGGCCGCGGCCTCTCCGCCCTGCTCCTCTCCAACCCCAACAACCCGACGGGCCGGGTGCTCCGCGCCGGCGAGCTCGAGGCCTGGGTGGCCACGGCGCGCGAGCTCCAGTGCACGCTGCTGCTCGACGAGTTCTACTCCCACTACATCTGGGCCGACGGCGCCGGCACCGACGACGGCATGGTCTCCGCCGCGCGCTACGTGGACGACGTGGACAAGGACCCGGTGGTCCTCTTCGACGGCCTCACGAAGAACTGGCGCTACCCGGGGTGGCGCTGCACCTGGATCGTGGGGCCGCGGGCGGTGATCGACGCGGTATCGAGCACGGGCAGCTTCCTGGACGGCGGCGGTAGCAAGCCGCTGCAGCGCTCGGCGATACCCCTGCTTTCACCCGAGGTGGCGAGGGCGGAGACGGCGGCCATCCGGGCGGCGTTCCTGCGGAAGAAGCAGATCATGCAGGAAGGACTCGCGCGCGCGGGGATCCGGCTGGACCTCGACCCGCAGGGGACGTTCTACTGCTGGGCCAACCTGGCCCAGCTGCCGCCGTCGCTGAGTGACGGGCGGAGCTTCTTCAAGGCGGCACTCAAGGAGAAGGTGATCTGCGTGCCGGGCGAGTTCTTCGACATCAACCCGGGGAAGCGGCGGAGCGGGCGGCCGTCGCGGTTCCGGCAGTACGTCCGCCTCTCGTTCGGCCCCGGCTTACCCGCCCCGGCCTCCCGGCGGGGGGCCGCACGGCGGGGGCCTAGTTCTAGCTACTCCCGAATCCCCCGCCCGCCCCGGGGCCCCCGCCGCTCTCCCCCACACC
Source organism: Gemmatimonadales bacterium (assembly GCA_044221825.1). Taxonomy (GTDB): domain Bacteria; phylum Gemmatimonadota; class Gemmatimonadetes; order Gemmatimonadales; family GWC2-71-9; genus JADJOM01. The sequence continues at coordinate 5,347 of JBGAOL010000239.1, read as the reverse complement.
GAACCTCAGAGGCAAACGCGGTGGGGCCGGCAGACGCCGGCCCCTCTCGACTTTCCGGGAATGCGGGGAGGCGCGGCCCAAGGGCCGCGCTTTCGATGCGGAAGACGATCCTAGTCGCCCCGCGCCTTGCGCACCTCGGCGGTGAGCCGGGGCAGGATCTCGAAGAGGTCGCCCACCACGCCGTAGTCCGCCACCTTGAAGATCGGCGCATCCTTGTCGCGGTTGATGGCCACGATGGTCCGCGCGGTGCGCATGCCGGCCAGGTGCTGGATGGCGCCGCTGATGCCCACGGCCACGTAGAGGTTGGGGCTCACGGTCTTGCCGGTCTGCCCCACCTGCGCGCCATGCTCGCGCCAGCCGGCGTCAACCACGGCGCGGCTCGCGCCGACGGCGGCGTTGCCGAAGGCGGCGGCCAGCTCCTCGAGCAGCTTGAACTGCTCCGGCTCGCGGAGCCCGCGCCCGCCCGAGACCACCACCGGCGCCTCGGCCACGTCGAGCGCGGCGCTCGCGGCGGCCTTGATGCCGGTGACGGTGACGCGCGCCGTGAACGCCGGCGCCGCCACCTGCTCCACCGCGCCCGCCTTGGCGCTGGCCGTGGCCGGGAAGGTGTTGGGGCGGATCGACACGATGGCCGGCGCCGCCTCGAGCCGCACCTTCTGCAGCGCCTTGCCGCCGTACACCGGCCGCGTGGCCACGAGCTTGCCACCCTCCACGGCGAGCTCCGTCACATCGGTGGCCAGGCCTGCGCCGAGCTTGGCCGCGACGCGCGGCGCCAGGTCACGCCCCGTGGCGGTGGCGGCGAAGACGATGGCCGCGGCGCTCTTCCCCTGCTCCGCCACCGTGGCGGCGAAGCCGTCGGGGTTGTAGCGGGCGAAGTCGGCGTGCGTCACCGCCAGCACCTTGTCGGCGCCGTGCGCGCCGAGCTGCTCGGCGCCGGTGACGGCGCCACTCGCCAGGACCAGCGTGTGCACCTCGGCGCCGAGCGCGTCGGCCAGGGTGCGCGCGGCGGCGACCACCTCGAGGGAGACCTTCCGGAGCGCACCATCGCGCTGTTCCGTGACTGCCAGGATCGTCGGCATCAGAGCACCTTCGCTTCGTCGCGGAGGAGGCGGACCAGCTCGGGCACCGCGTCGGCGCCCTCGCCCACGATGCGGCCAGCCTTCCGCTCGGGCGGGAGCGTGAGGCCCACCACGCTCACCCGGCCCGCGGTGACCGCCGTCGGCTTCACGTCGAGCGGCTTCTTCTTGGCCGCCATGATGCCCTTGAGCGACGGGAGGCGCGGGCTGTTGAGGCCCTTGTCGCAGGTGAGCACGGCGGGAAGCGGGCACATCACCTGCTCCAGACCGCCCTCCACCTCGCGCTCGGCGCTGGCGGTACCGCCGGCGATGGTGAGCGCCGAGATGGCGGTGATGCACGGCAGGCCCAGGATCTCCGCCACCATGGGGCCCACCGCGTGGTTGTAATCGTCCACGGCGAGCTTGCCGAAGAGGATGAGGTCGTACCCGCCGCTGGTCAGCTCGGCCGCGAGGGCGCGCGCCACCTCGAGCGGATCGGCGCTGCCGCTGCCCTGCAGGTGCACGGCGCGATCGATGCCCATTGCCAGCGCCGTGCGGAGCGTCTCCTGCACCGCATCGCCACCGAGGGAGTACACGACGGTCTCGCCGGCGCCGGCCGCGTCCTTGAGCTTGAGCGCCTCTTCGAGCGCAAACTCGTCGTAGGGATTGGGGACGAACTTGAGCCCCGCCTCGTCGATCCCGGCCCCGCCCGCCGCAAGGGCGATCTTGGCCGTGGTGTCGGGGACCCGCTTGAGACAGACTGCGATCTTCACGCTAGCCTCACTGGCTGAGGGCCTGCTGGGACGGGCGGTAAGCTAGCAAGGGGCGCGGGCGAAGCCAACCAACGCGACGAGGGGCAGGGGGATCACTCCCCCTGCCCCTCGCCCTGAAGCGTGCCCGATGGAGGTCAGGACACCGGCGCGCGCCTCAGTCGTCGTCCCCCGCCCCAAAACTCCGCCGGACCACGAGGCGGACGACACGCCGGAACCCGGGCGTCAGGAACCGCTCCAGCACGTCCCCGCCCCCCTGGTTCACGTTGAAGGTCCCGAAGGTGGCGTACTTGTTCTGGAAGATGTTGTTGCCCACCGCCACGATCTCCCACCCTGCGCCGCGCCAGCCGAGCCGGGCATCAGCCACGAAATAGCCGTCGAGCTTGGCCTCCTCATTGGCCTCGTCGCCCCGGAGCCACTGGCTGCCACGGGTAGGCTGGTGTCGATACGCGCCGCCACACCCCACGTCACCGCGGCCATCCCGCGCAGACGGCCTCGTGACACGGGGAGACATCCGGCGTATTCCCAGATGACCATGTCCACCCTCGCCTCCGATCACGATCAACCCGACCACGACGACATCCGCGCCCTCGCGGAGACTCTCGGTGGCATCCACTTCTCGCCTCGGGTGTCCCTCGGCGCCGAGATCCTCGCCAGGCTGCAGCGGGAGCCCACGGCCGCGCCAATACCCCCTGCAGCGCACGTCGCGCTGATCGGGCTTGCCTTGGCCGGGATCCTCCTCGGCAGCTTCCTCTTCGCCTTCTGGCGTCTCCTCCTCGCCCTCGCCCGCTGAGGTCCTACCGCGGGGGTGTCTGGAAACCGCGGGTCCCGGCGTTTCTCTGCTGCAGGACTTCATGACAAGGGTTGGATGAGGGTGTCACGGCTGCCTCCGTGGTGCCCTCGTCAAGCGCCTCTTCGACACCTGCTATCCCGGCCTGGTCCGGTTCCTCTATCGCCGCCTCGGCGACCGGGACCTGGCCGAGGATATCGCCCAGGAAGCCTTCATCCGGCTGCTGCGGGAATCCCCGGAGCGGCCGGAAGGCTGGCTGTTCGTGGTGGCCGCCAACCTGGCCCGGGACGCACACCGCCGGGACAGCCGGCGGGCGCGCCACCTCGAACTCCTCAAGGCCGAGTTAGGCGCCGTCGAGGTCCCGGCCACCGACCTGCAGGTGGTGCGGGAGGAGACCGTGGCCGGGGTGCGCGATGGCCTCGCCCGCCTGTCGGAGCGGGACCGCACCCTGCTGCTGCTCTACGAGGAAGGCCTCGCCTACCGCGACCTCGCGGCCGCCGTGGGCGTCAAGGAAAGCTCCATCGCTCCCCTGCTGGCGCGGGCGCGCCAGCGCCTGTTGCGGCAACTGAAGGAAGGCCCCCATGCCCCGCCCATCGCGACTGCATCCGCCTAACCGGGACCTCGTGGCCCTCGCCGACCGCGCCCTGCCCTGGCCGGCCGCCGCCCGCGTCCAGCTCCACCTGCTGCGCTGCGACCGCTGCCGGGTCCGTGCCGAGGCCCTCGCGGGCGACCGGGACGCGGTGCGCCACCAGTTGCGCCACCTCGAGGTGGCCACGGACACCTCGGCGGCCTGGACCCGGCTGGCCGCGCCGGCCCCCGCCCGCCCGCGCTGGGCCCGGCCCGCCCTCGCCTCCGCCGCGGTGGCGGTGCTGGCGCTCGGCGGGGCGCTGTGGTGGCGCACGCACCAGCAGCCGCAGGCCTTCCTGAGCGCACTCGAGACATTGCCGTCCCGGCCCGACCTGCTCGACGCCCCCGCGGCCCGCGGCCGCCGCGCCGACGCGGCCTTCATCACCCGGCTGCTCGCCCTCACCGAGACCGGGCAGGCCGAGCGCGTGCGGGATACCTGCTGCAGCGACCACGACGGCGAGGGCCCGGATGACGACGGCCTCTTCGCCGCCACGCTCCCGGCCGCGGGGATGGCGCTCCACGTGATGTACGACGACGCCGACGGGACGCGCTCCCTCTCCACCGGGGACCTGGTGCGGTCGGTGGCCCGCTCCCCGCTGTCCATGCGGTCCGGCGACCTCCCGTCGCCCGCAGTGCCCCTTGCCATGACGTCCACGCAGTGATTTCCCGGAGAGCCAGGCACTCTCCCTTCACTCTTTCCGGAGGACGCCTCATGCATCGTAGCCTTGCGGTATCCCTGCTCCTGCTCGCTCCAGTCGCCGGGGTGGCGGCCCAGAGCTGGGACAACGTCGCCCGTCCCGGCGGGCGGTTGCCCGGCGCGCCCGCGGTCAGCCTCGTCAAGGTGGCCGAGGGCTTCAATGACCCCGTGGGCGTGGTCAGTGCCCGCGACGGGTCCGGCCGCCTGTTCGTGATCGAGCGGGTGGGGCGGGTGAAGATCGTCAAGGACGGGAAGATCAACCCGGTGCCGTTCCTCGACCTGACCGGGGCGGCGCTGCCGCTCGGCGGTGAGGTGCAGCACCAGTTCATCGAGCAGGGCCTCTACTCCATCGCGTTCCACCCGCAGTTCAAGCAGAACGGCTACGTCTACGCGCACTATGCCTCGCTGCCCTTCAACGGGGACGGCTACATCGTGCGGTACACGGTGAGCAAGTCCAGCCCGGACAAGGTCGATCCCGCAACGGCCAGGGTCATCTACGTCATCGCCCAGCCGTGGTACAACCACAACGGCGGCCAGATCGCCTTCGGCCCGGATGGGTACCTCTACATCGGCAGCGGTGACGGCGGCTGGGAAGGGGACCCGCTCAACGCCGGCCAGGACCTCGCCACCAACCTGGGCAAGATCCTGCGCATCGACGTGAACGTGGAGGGCAACCCGCCCTACCGGATCCCCGAGACCAATCCGCTGGTCTGGAAGCCGCAGCTGATGGCGCTCTTCGGCGTCACCGACCAGACCTTCGCGTCGCTCCACCCCACCGCCCGCCCGGAGATCTGGGCGTACGGCGTCCGCAACCCGTGGAGCTTCCATTTCGACCCGAAGGGCGGGGACCTCTATATCGCCGACGTCGGCCAGAGTGAACTCGAGGCCGTGTACTTCCAGCCGGCCAGCTCCCGCGGCGGGGAGAACTACGGCTGGAAGTACCGCTTCGGCTCCCGGTGCTTCCCCATGGGCAGCACCGACTGCCCGCGCTTCGGGACGGCGCCGGCCGCGGAGTACGACCACAAGGACATCGGCTGCGCGGTGATGGGCATGGGCATCTACCGCGGCGCCCAGTACGCCAAGCTCGACGGGATCTACTTCGTCGGCGACTGGTGCACCGGCCGCATCCTCGGGCTCAAGCGCGATGCGGCAGGCAAGTGGCAGTTCCAGGTGCTCGCCAACACCGGCCTCAACTGGCAGGGCGGCGGCATGGACGAGAACGGCGACGTGTACGCCGTCCACTGCAACTGCTTCTACACCACCGACAAGGGCGCCACGGGCAACCCGCCCGGGGGGATCTACAAGATCGTCCCGACGGAAGCCGTCCCGGCCGGCGCAGCAGTCGCTCCGAACAAGGGCAACTGACCAGTACGGCGCGGAGCCGGGCGTCGGTACCGCCTGGCTCCGC
>JBGAOL010000238.1:0-6630 GCA_044221825.1 Gemmatimonadales bacterium | reverse complement strand
GCTCAGCGTCCTCCGGATGGTCCTGGCCATCGCCCTGGTGCCGGCGGCGGCGGCCCATCGCGCCACGGCGTTCTGGATCCTCCTCGGTGCGAGTCTCGCGTCGGACGGGATCGACGGGCTCCTGGCCCGGCGCTGGCGGACCACCTCCGACCTCGGGCGACGCCTGGACAGCGCCGGCGACTATGTGCTGGTACTGGCCGTGGTCCCGAGCCTCATCCTCCTCTGGCCGGCGGTGGTGCGCCGGGAGCTGGGGTGGCTGGTGCTGGCGCTGGTGGCGTACTTCCTTCCGACGCTCTGGTCCCTGCTCCGCTGGCGCACCGTGCCCGGCCTCCACACCCGGGCGTCCAAGGCCGCCGCCGTCGCCATGGCCGTGGCGCTGCCCCTGATGCTCCTCGGCGGGTCGCCGGTGCCGTTCCGGATTCTGGCGGCGCTCCAGGTGCTGGTGGCGGCGGAGGAATTGGCCATCCTGCATTGGCTGCCGGGGCACTCGGGCGAGGTGCCCTCGCTGGGACATGCCCGGCGGCATCGCCATCCGTCCGCGCCCTGAGTGCGGCATTTATCCCCGCGTTCCCCATGGAGCCATGGCGCCGTACAAGGCCACCCCGGAGCGTGCCGCGCCTTCCCTGCGGGACACCTTGTTCGGGGATCTGCCGCTGGCGCAGTGGCCTCCCGCGGGGGCCAGCACCGAGGCGTCGCCCTGGCACCTGTTTGCGGCGGCCCGGCAGAGCCTCGACGCGGGCGACACGGAGACGGCGCGACGGTGCTGGCACGAGGTGCTCCGGCAGCCGGCGCTCGAGTCGAGGCACCATGTCCAGGCGTGGACCTTCCTGCGCGCGCACGGGGAGCAGCCGGCGGCGGCGGAGGGCAAGCACGTGTATGGGGTGGTGTTCGAGGTGGGCCTGGAGGAGGGACTGGACCTGCTGGCGGCGTACGAGGACCGGACCGCGCGCTACCACAACTACTCCGGCGCCGGCGTGGTCTGGGAGCGCCCCGATGACCGCCTCGACGGCCAGATCGACGCCCTGCTGGCGCACAGCGCGGCCGTGGTGCAGCGCATCGGCCCGTGGGATCAGCCGCGCCTGCCGGCGCCGGGCACCGGCCAGACCCGGGTCAGCTTCCTGACGCCGAGCGGGCTGCACTTCGGGCAGGGGACGATGGAGGCGCTGTACGGCTATCCGCTGGCGGTGCCGCTGCTCGATGGGGCCATGGCGCTCATGGCGGCGCTGATCGACCTGCCGCGGGGTGCGAGCTAGGCTGGCCCGGTCGGCGGCGGTGCGCGATGTGCCCGGACGCGATTCACCCTCAACCCCGTCACAGGGCCCTATGAAGACACTCAGCCCCGCCCTCGCGCTGGTCCTGGCCCTCCACGCCCCGGTCGCGGCGCAAGGCCTGCCCCCCGACTCGCTCTTTCCGCGCCTGATCGGCACCTGGGTGCTGCGCGGCACGATCGCCCGCCGGGAGACGACCCACGACGTCACGTTCGAGTGGCTTCTCGACAGGGGCTACGTGCAGATGCACGAGGTCTCCCGGGAGCGCCGGCCCGATGGCCGTCCCGCCTACGAGGCGGTGGTGCTCTTCGGCCGGGATCCCAGGTCGGGGGAGTACGCCGTCCTCTGGCTCGACAACACCGGCACCTCGGCGTTCGACCCGATCGGCACCGGCCGGGGTTTCGTGGCGGGCGATTCGATTCCCTTCCTGTTCCAGTACAGCGACGTTGACCACTTCCACACCACGTTCGTCTATTCCCCGGGGCGCGATGAGTGGGAGTGGCACATGGACAACGACAGTGCCGGCGTGCGGCGGCCGTTTGCGCGGGTGACGCTGACGCGGGGCGCGCCGGGTGCCAGGTAGCGGGACCGTGGCCCCGGCCGGCGGATCGCGCCCGGGGCTTCCACCGACCATCCAACACGAGGGTAACGCGTGACGGCAATCGCAGGCGCGCGAGCCGCGGAACATCGGTTCTTCACCGGCCTGGCCCTCGCCATCCTCGGCGTGACGCTCGCGGGCTTTGCGCGCTCCTACCTGCTGGTCCCGGCACTCGGGCGGCCGGCGGAGACGCTGCCGTTCACGGCGCTGCTGCACGTGCACGCCGTGGTGGCGTTCGGGTGGTGCCTGCTCTTTGTGCTGCAGTCGTGGCTCGTGGCCACGGGGCAGACGGCCCGGCACCGGGCGGTGGGGCGCGTGGGCGCCGCGTGGTACGTGGCGCTCGTGGCGCTGGGTCCGTTTGTGGCGACGCATGCCGTGGCCCGCTACGGCGCGCCGCCGGAGGAGGTGGCGTTCCTGGCGGTGAGCGTGGGCAACGTCGTGGCCTACACCCTCCTCTTTGGCGCCGCACTCCACTGGCGGCGGCAGCCCGCCGTCCACAAGCGGCTCATGGTGCTCGGCATGGTGGCCATGCTGAGCGCCCCCTTTGGCCGGTTGCTCGACCTCCCGTACCAGCTGGCCCACGTGGTGGGGCCCGGGCTCGTGGTGGTGGCGCTCGGGTGGTGGGACCTCCGGTCGCTCGGGCGGCTCCATCGCGTCACGGCCATCGGGGGGCCGGTGATCCTGGGGTGGGAGCTGCTGCCCAATGCCTACATGCACAGCGCGTCGTGGACGGGGACGGCGCGGTGGTTGCTCGCGACATTCGCGGCCTGACACGCCGCCGGCCACGGGCGCAGGCTGGGGACGGTGGTGGCGCCGGACCCGAGGGGGCTCGGTGGGTCCACCAATCGCCGTCCCACCGTGGAACTCGCCGCCCGCCTGTGCGTGCACCTGACGCAAATTCGATCTCCTAGCGATCCGCCTCCCGCACCGTCACCGGTTGCGAGCCGCCGGCGGAGTTCCCTCACTGGAGTGGCATCGCATGCCCGTGTCTTCCGTCGTCCTCTCCCTGCTCGGCATCCTCTCCGCAGGCACCGCTGACCCCGATTCCCTGCACGCCCCCGCCCGCCTGCAGCTCACGGTGGCGACGATCCACGCCGCGGCGCTCACCGCGCCGAGGGGTGCCACGGATTCGCTGGATCACCCGTATCTCCTCGCGTCCCGCGTGGGCCCTGGGCCGGCCACGGCGACGGGGCGGCTTCCGCTCGCGTCGCACTTCGCCATTCGCGCGGACCAGGCGCTCGGTGCCGAGCCGCTCCTGACGCACGAGCTCGCGCCCGGGGACAGCGTGCAGCTGCTCTTGTCCCTGCTGGAGAACCCGGAGGTGCGGCTGCCCGACGAAGCCCGGCTCGCCGAGTCGAGTACCGCGGTGCTGGCCCAGCCGGGCGACGGCCGCGGGGCCGCGCTCTCCGCCCGCATGGCGCCCGCCGTGGCCAGCGGGACGCAGTGGCTCGGCTCCCTCACCGTGGTGCTGACGAACGAGGGCGGGACGCTGCGCTGGCGGGCGCTCGACTGTGCCGTGACGTGCTCGGTCCTCGCCGCGCCGGACGCGGCCGAGATCGTGCCGGCGCCGGCGGCGGGCGGCGTGGTGGAGCTGACCGGGGCCGGGGGTACCTATCACCTGAATCTCCGGGCGCAGCGCCTGCCCTGACCGCAGGCGGGCGGTCACCCGCCCCGGGGGAGGGCCGGTCGCGGAGAAGGTCGCGCCCGGCCCTCTTGCGTTGCGGGACCGTGGTACGTCGATTGGTGAGCACACCCTGACCCCCGGACCCCATGCTTCCTCCCCGGATGCACCGCGTCGCCCTGGCGGCGCTGGTCGTCATCGGCCTGACCCTGTCGTGCGTCCGCGCCGAGCCGGAGGCCTACGATCTCGTGGTGACCGGCGGGCGCGTGCTGGATCCGGAAACGGGGCTCGACGGCGTCCGTGACCTCGGCATCCGCGGGGGGACGATCGCCGCGGTGTCGGCGACGCCGCTGGCGGGGCGGGATACGCTGGATGCGCGCGGGCTGGTGGTGGCGCCCGGCTTCGTGGACCTGCACCAGCACTCGTTCGACTCGGTGAGCCTGGCGCTCAAGGCGCACGACGGGGTGACCAGCGCCTTCGAGATGGAAGGGGGCGTGCCGGACGTGGCGGCCTGGTACGCGGGCCTCGAGGGCCGTTCGCCGATCAACTTCGGCGCGACGGCGGGACACGGCGCCCACCGGGGCACGGCGCCCGACCAGCCGCTCGGGGACAGCGCGCTCGCCGAGATGACCGGCGCGCTCCGCCGGGAGCTTGCCGCGGGCGCGCTCGGTGTCGGGATGATCCTGGAGGAGACGCCGGGCGCCACGCCGTGGGAGGTGCTGGAGGTGTTCCGGGCCGCGTCGGCGTTCGCGGGCGCGCGGGTGCACGTCCACGTGCGGGGCACCAAGGCGCCGCAGTACTGGCTCGAGACCGAGGAGGTGCTGGCCGCGGCGCTGGTGACGGGGGCGCCGCTCCAGATCGTGCACATCAACAGCAGTTACGGCGAGGACGCCGGGCGGCTGCTCGACCTGGTGCGGGCGAGCCGGGCGCGCGGGGTGGACGTCAGCGTCGAGGCGTATCCGTACACGGCGGGGATGACGAACATCGAGTCGCCGGCCTTCGACGACTGGCGCTCCTGGGCGCCCGCGCGCTTCAGCCGGTTCGAGTGGCCGGCCACCGGGGAGCGCCTGACGCGGGAGACCTTCGCGCGGCGGCGGCAGGAGAAGGGGCTGGTGATCATCCACGGCAACGACGAGGCCACCGTCCGCTCCATCCTGGCGGACAGCCTGGTGATGGTGGCGAGCGACGGGCTGGCCGACGCGAGCGGCGCCCATCCGCGCGGCGCGGGCACCTTTGCGCGGGTGATCGGCCGCTTCGTGCGTGAGGATTCCGCGCTTACGCTGATGGGCGCGCTCCGGCGGGCGACGCTGCTCCCGGCGCGGGCGCTCGAGGCGCGTGCGCCGGCGATGCGGCGGAAGGGGCGGATACAGGCGGGGATGGATGCGGACCTGGTGGTGTTCGACCCGGCGGCGCTGGCGGACCAGGCGACGTATCGGGAGCCGCGGCTGCCGTCGACCGGGATCCGGCACGTGGTGGTCAACGGGACGGCGGTGATTCGGGCGGGGGAGTCGGTGGCGGGTGCCCGGCCCGGGACGGCGATCCGCGGGCCGAGCGCGACGACCACCTCTTCCACCCCCGGGAGCCGCCCCTGAAGATCTGGATTGATGCGGACGCCGCGCCGCGGGACGTCAAGGACCTCATCTACCGGGCCTCGAACCGGCTCGGCATCGAGGTGGTCCTCGTCGCCAACCAGCGGCTCGAGGTGCCGCCGGGCTATCCGCTGGTGTCGGCGGTGCGGGTGGAGGGCGGGCCGGATGTCGCCGACCAGCACATCGTGGCCCATGCCCAGCCGGGCGACCTGGTGGTCACGCAGGACATTCCCCTGGCCGCGCTGCTGGTCCCCAAGGGGGTGGTGGTCCTGGATCCCCGTGGCGAGGAACACACGGCGGAGACGATCGGCGAGCGGTTGTCGGTCCGGGACTTCATGGAGAGCCTGCGGGCGACGGGCGCGGTGACGGGCGGGCCGCCGCCGTTCGACGCGCGGGCGCGGCAGGCATTCGCGGCCGCGCTGGACCGCGCCTTGACGCGACAACTGCGCGGCCGCTAGCGGCCGGACATTCGCCGGGTACGCCGGAGGTCAGATGGCGCTCCACGCCACCTTCCTGCAAGTCGCCCTCAACGGGGACCGGGTGCACCCGGCCGCGCCGCGCACGCCGGTCGGCATCGCCGACGATGCCCGTGCGTGCCTGCGGGCGGGCGCCCAGTCGGTGCACGTGCACGCATTCACGGCGGCGGGGCAGGAGACGCTGGACGGGGCCGCGTGCGGAGCGGTGCTCCGTGCCATCCGGGCGCAGTGCCCCGGCCTTCCCGTCTCCCTGACGACATCCGCCACGATCGTGGCCGATCCCGCGGAACGCCTGCGCGTGGTCGGCGCGTGGACCGAGCTCCCGGAGCTCGTCACCGCCAACCAGGGTGAGCCGGGCATCGTCGAGCTCTGTCATCTCCTGCTCGGCCGGGGGGTCCAGATCGAGGCCGGGCTGCTCACGCTCGAGGATGCGCGTGCGTTCGTGCGGTCCGGCCTGGCCTCGGCGTGCCGGCGGGTGCTCATCGAGCCGCTGGATGCGGAGCCCGAGGAAGCCGTTGCGCATGCGGCGGCGATGGAGGCGACGCTGGCGGCCGCCGGCATCGCGCTGGAGCAGGTGCATCATGGGTATGGGCCCGCGTGCTGGGCGGTGAACCGTCGCGCGCTCGAGCGCGGGCATGGTATCCGGACCGGATTCGAGGATGTCACGGTGCTGCCGGACGGGGCCCCGGCCCCAGACAATGCGGCGCTGGTGGCGGCGGCCGCGGCGCTCATCCGGCAACGGGCGTGACGGCGCTTCGAGGAGGCGCCGGAGAGCGTGGCGGCGGGGGAGTTGCGGCAGCGTGCGGCCCGGAGCCGGATCTTCGTCGTTGAAGGCACCTCACCCTGACTGACGGTGGACATGGCCAAGTACCTGATTTCGTTTCCCAGCGCCGCGATGGTGGCACCCGCGGGCGAGATGGAGGCGGTGAGTCGCGACTCGCACGCGGTGATCGCCGAGGCGAAGGCGGCGGGGGTGTATGTCTTTGGCGGCGGCATCGACGAGTCGGTGGCGCCGGTGCTGGTGTCGGCGGACGGGACGACGGCGGCGGGAGGGTATCCGTGGGCGCCGCCGCTCACG
>JBGAOL010000237.1:0-6700 GCA_044221825.1 Gemmatimonadales bacterium | reverse complement strand
GGCACGCGGTTCGGGGCGGACGTGGTGGTGCTCCCCTCCGCGACGCGCGCCGACAGCCTGGTGACGGTCACCTTCAAGGTGGCGCGGCCGGCCCGGGGCGCCGCGGTCACCGAGGTGACGGTGCGGGGGACGCCGCAGTGGCTCCTCGACCGGCGCGACTCGGTGCTGACGGCCCTGCTGGCGTCGGCGGGCCGGGCGCCCGAGCCGGACGTGGCCCGCGCGGCCGCGCGGTACGGCATCGGCACCACGGTGGCGGCGGCGTGGATCGCGTACTGGCGGGTGTTCGACTACACGCGCACCTCGCCCCCCGGTGGACGGGAGGCCTGGTACCAGGCGCTCGCCATGCAGGACTCGCTGCTGGCGCTCGACCCGCGCTTCGTGGACGCGCTCAGCGACAAGACGCTTTACATCTATAGCGGGCTCGAATACCAGGGCGGGCTCTTCTCGCCGGAAGAGGTGGACGCGTTCCGGCGCGAGATGCAGGCGCTGGTCCGCCGGGCCGAGGAGGTGGACCGCGGGCACGCGCTCACGCTGCGCGCGGGCGGCTACCTGATGCTGATGGGGAAGGACACGGCCGGCGCCATCCGGGCGTTTCAGGCCGCGTCCCGGCAGGAGCCGGTCTTCCAGCTGCTGAGCGACCTCTGCCAGCTGGAGGTGGTGGGGGTGCCCCCGAGCCAGCCCTTGCCGCGGAGCTGCCGCGACCTGCTGACGGTCGATTCGCTCAACTTCGACGCCCTCTTCTCGGCCGGCCAGGTGCTCGACCAGGCCCGGCGCTCCGAGGACGCGCTCGCCGCCTACCGGCGCGCGATCCAGCTGGCGCCGACGCGGGCGCAGGCGCGGCTGTCGGCGGGGATGGTGCTCGGCCGCCTCGGCCGGTACCAGGAGGCGCTGGAGGAGATGCGGCGGGCGGCCGCGCTCGAACCGGATAACCTGGCCGTCCACTACTTTCTCGGCACCGCGCTCATGGCCACCGAGCAGCCGGCGGATGCGGTGGTGGAATTCCGCAAGCTCGCCGACCGCGTGCCGAACGATCCCGAGACGCTCGGCTACCTCATCGGCGCGCTCGGCGCGGCCAACCAGCGGGACGAGGCGATCCGGCTGTCGCGGCAGCTGGTGGCGATGGCGCCGCGGAACCCCGCGAGCCACTACCGGCTGGCCCAGCAACTCTGGGATGCGGGGCAGTTCGGGCCCGCGCTCCGCGCCTACCGCATGGCGCTCGACCTGGACCCGAGTGACCTGGACCGCTGGGTGACGATGGCGCAGATGTCCCGGCTCGCGGGCCGGGTGGCGGAGGCGCAGGCCGCGGTGGACCGACTGGCGGGGCTGGCGCCCGACTCCCCGCTGGCGCTCCGGGCGGCGGCGGACCTGGCCAGCTGGCTGGGGCGGCACGACGAGGCGGTGGCCCTGCACCGGCGGATCCTGGCGGGCGACACGCTGAGCGCGGTCAAGTGGAACTCGCTGGCGTACGCCCACCTGCTGGCGGGCCGGCCGGACAGCGCGCTGGCGGCGGCGCGGCGCGCGGTGGCGCTCGACAGCACGATCTCGAGCCCGTACTCCAACATCGCGCTGGCGCTGGCGCTCACGGGGAAAACGGGCGAGGCGGTGGCGGCGGCGGCGCGGATGCGGCAGTTCGACCCGGTGTCGCAGGACAACATCGCGCAGGAGATCTGGTTCCTGGCCCGCGACGGCCAGCGGGAGCGGGCGCTGCGGCTGCTGGATTCCCTGCGCCGCCGCATGGAGCGCCACGCGCCCTCGCTGGTGCCGGCGGCCCTCGCCTACATCGGCGTGGGCGACACGGCGCGCGCCCGGCAGGCGCTTGCCACGAGCGTGCAGCGGCGCGACCGGACGGGCTGGGCCTCAACCTCGACGACCCGCTGTTCGCGGGCTCCGGGGTCATGCCATGGAGGCGCTGCAGGTGTTCCGGGCGGCGGGGGACCGGCGCTGAGGCGGTGATGCTGGCGCGGCCCAGGGGCCGTGCGGACGACGGATGCCAAGGAGGGCGATGCGCCGCTTCCGGCATCCCGACCATGCGAGAAGGCGCGGCCCCGTGGGTCGCGCCTTTCTCGCTCGCGCCGCCTGGCGGTTACGGCGTGGCGCGCGCGAGCCGGGAGGAGGCGGTGTCGGGCGCCGGCGTGATGCGGTTGGCGGCCACGAGGTAGTCGGTGAGGCGGGTGCTTCGCTCGGCGGCCTGGTAGAGGGCGCGGGCGGTGTCGGCGTGGGCGGGGCCGAGCTCGTGCTGCTCGAGCGGGTCGGCCAGGGCGTCGAAGAGGTGGAGGGTGTGGTTGGCCGGCGTGCCGACGACGGCGTACGCCCCCTGCTCGGCGAACGACATGTTGGAGCGGGTGGCGCCGATGAAGGACTGCGGCGGCGTGGGGGTGGCGAGGTTGTGGCCGAGCCAGCTGGTGGGCTCGCGGATGCCGGTCAGCTCGGCGATGGTGGGCGCCACGTCGAGGAGGCTCGCCACCTCGTCGTGGCGGCCGGGGACCACGGCGGGGTGGCCGCCCGCGATCACGAGCGGGATCCAGAGCGATTCGCGGAAGCCGTTCCGCTGGCTCCGCTCGCCGTCGTGCTCGCCGAAGTTGTAGCCGTGGTCACCCACGACGATGATGACCGTGTGCGCAAACCAGGGCTCGCCGCGGAGGCTGTCCACGAACTCGCGCACCACCGCGTCGGTGTAGTGCATGGTGTTGCGGATGGCGGTGGGCGGGTCGGGGTCGGCCGAGAGGTCGAAGGCGGGCTCGCGGGTCTTGAAGGGGTAGTGGTTGCTGATGGAGATGACGGTGGCCAGGAACGGCGTGCCGGTGGCGGCCGCGGCGCGGATGCGCTCGGCGGCACGGCGGAAGACCACGCGGTCGGCCTCGCCGGCGTCGGGGTAGTAGTAGTGCTCGTCGTACCAGCGGCGGAGCCAGGGCGTCTCGTTGTCCCAGTCGGGGTCGCTGGCGCTGAAGAGCAGGGTGTGCCAGCCGTGGCGGCGGAGGACGGCGGGGAAGCAGTCGAGCGCCGTGCCGGTGAAGGTGGTGGTGACGTGGAACTGCGAGTGCGGCGGCAGCGAGCAGTGCCCCGCCATGAAGCCGCTGATGGTGGGCGGGCCGAAGCTGAGCGCGCGGCTCCAGTAGGCATTCTGGCGCGCGGTGGCCAGGCTGTCGAGGAAGGGCGTGGCGCTCGGGCGCGGATCGTCGGGGCGGAGGTGGCCCACGTTCCAGCCGCGGAAGGTCTCGAGCTGCAGGTAGATGACGTTCCAGCGGCCCTCGGCCGGCGGGGTGGCCGGCTGGTCGGGGATGCGGAGGAGCGGGTAGGTGGTGTCGCCGGCAAAGCGCCAGCCGCCCGCGGCCTGGCCGGCCAGCCAGAGGCGCTCGGCCTCGGCGGCCAGCTCGGGGAGGTCGGCGGGGCGGACGCCGGCCACGCGGCCCTTCACCACGTCGGTGAGCTGGGAGAGGACGGCGCCCTGCACCCGCTCGCGGCGGAAGCGGCCGCCGGGGAGGTTGTAGACCACGAGCGCGGCGCCGAAGGGCACGGCGATGGCGGCGAGGGCCACCCGGCGTCGCCAGCTCCACGGGAGCGCCCGCGCGCGGCGCAGCCATGCGACCCCGCCCCAGCCGAAGAGGCCGAGTGAGGCGAGGAGGATCAGCACGCCGGAGAAGGGGCCGCCGCGGTCGGTGAGGAGCGAGGCGAGCACCTCCTCCTGCCCGAGGCCGGCCGAACCGTAGGTGCGGAGGAAGTTGACGGTGAGGTGGATGCCCATGAAGCGCATCACCTCGTTGTCGGCCTGGTCGAAGGTCAGGACCAGGAGGAGCAGGAGGCCGAGGAGGCCGTGGCCCCAGCGGGCGTGGCGCGCCGGGACGCCGGCGTGGAACTGCCAGAGCCACCAGGCCGCGAAGGGCAGCAGCAGCCCGAGCAGCGCCAGCGCGCGGTAGGCGAGGCCGTAGAAGAAGTAGGTGGTCCAGACGGCGGCGTACGGCTGCGCGTACGGCGAGGGGCGCCCGAAGAGGGCCACCTGCTGCAGCACCAGCACGAGCCAGGCGAGGAGCACGAGCCCGAGGGCGCGGCCGAGTTCCTGGCGGCCGGGCCCCGCGGACCGAATATCCGGGGACGACATGCGGGGATTGTAACGGGGCGGTCACCGATTTGCGACGGGCAGGTTCACGCGGGCGGGGCGGGATGGAACGCGCGAAACGCCGGGGATGGGGAGGCGGCCGTCCGGGTGGCGGCGCGCAACGGGAGCGGGCCGGTCGGGCTCAAGGGATTGCCCAACAAGACGATACATAAGGCATTCGCCGCAAGGCGGCCGCCCCGGGGGGTTCCGTCCGGCGCGGCCCTGTCCCGCTCCGGCCCGCGAGCCGGGAAAGCAGGCCCTCCATGTCCGTCCTCGCGCGCTTCCGCGCCTCGGCCCGCGCCCACATGGGCCACCAGCTGCTCGTGTCCGTCCTCGGTGCGGCGGCCCTGACCCTCACCCTCCTCACGGGCGTCGTGGCCTGGCGGGCGATCTCGGCGGAGCACGACAACGCGGAGCAGGACCTGGAGCAGATGGGCAGCCACGCCGGCGACCAGGTGGCCGACATGCTGGAGGAGCCGCTGGCGATGAGCCGCACACTGGGCGAGACGCTCCGGCGGATGCGCGGCACCCGTGGCATGCACCGGGACGACGCGGACAGCACCCTCAAGGCGCTGCTGGAAGCCAACTCTGAACTGCTCGGCATGTGGACCGGCTGGGAGCCGAATGCCTTCGACGGGCAGGATGCGGCGTGGGCGGGGCGGGCGGGCAGCGACCGGACCGGCCGCTACATCCCGTACTGGAACCGGGCCGGGGGCGCCGTGGCGCTCGAGGCGCTGGTGGACTACGAGGTGCCGGGCAACGGTGACTACTACCAGCTGCCCAAGCAGCGTGGCAAGGAAGTGGTGATCAATCCCTACAGCTATGTGGTCGGCGGCAAGCCCGTCATCATGACCAGCGTGGCGGTGCCCATCCTCGAGGGCAACCGCTTCCTCGGCGTGGTGGGCGCGGACCTGGCGCTCACGGCCATCCAGAGCAAGCTGGCGGAGCTGCGTCCCTTCGACGTGGGCTATGCCTCGCTCCTCTCGGCCGCCGGCACCTACGTGGCGCATCCGGACACGGCGGTGCTGGGCCGGGCCCCGGCGGATTCGGCCGTGGCGCGCGCCGTCCGCAAGGTGGTGGCCGAGGGGGTGCCGCAGGTGGTGGATCACGATGAGCACCGGCGCGGGATGGTGACGGTGTTCGTGCCCGTGGACCTCGGCGAGACAGGGATGCGCTGGGCGTTCGGGATGTCGGTGCCGCGCCTGGCGGTGCTCAAGCGGGCCTTTGCGACGGCCTTCTTCACGGTGCTGCTGGGCGCGCTCACGCTGGTGGTGCTGGCGTGGGTGGTGCGCCGGGCGGTGACCAGGCTGGCGACCGAGATCCAGGGCGCGGTCGGGGCGCTGGAGCGGGTGGCTGACGGCGACCTCTCGGTGACGCTCCGGACCGACCGCGAGGACGAGCTGGGCCGGATGGCCGTGGCGCTCAACAAGGCGGTGGCCGCGCAGAGTGGCGCGCTGGCCGAGGCGCATGCGGCCGGGGAGCGCGCCCGGGAGGCGGCGGAGCGGCAGGCGGTACAGGAGCGGGAGGCCGCGACGCTGCGGGCCCAGCACGCGGCGGAGCGCGCCGAGGCCGAGCGGCAGGCGGCGGAGCAGAAGCGGCAGCAGGAGCAGGAGGAGGCGCGCCGCGCGGCGGCGGCGGCGGAGGCGAAGTCCGCCGAGGAGCGGGCGCGCGCCGAGGAGGAGCGGGTGCGCACCGAGGAGCTCCGGGGCAAGGTGGACCGGCTGCTCCGGGTGGTGAAGGCCGCCGCCCAGGGCGACCTGACGCACGACGTGACCGTGCGCGGCAGCGACGCCATCGGCCAGCTGGGCGAGGGACTCGGGGAGTTCCTCGCGTCGCTCCGGGGAAGCCTCGGGGAGATCGCCCGGTCGGCGGAGACGGTGGCGGGGGCGTCACGCGAACTGAGCGACCTGGGGCAGAGCCTCGGCGCCACGGCGGAGCAGACCTCGGCGCAGGCGCAGGTGGTCTCGAGCGCGGCGGGCGAGGTGGCGCACAACGTGGAGACGGTGATGGCGGGGACCGAGGAGATGGGGGCCTCGATCCGGGAGATCGCCAAGAACGCGGAACAGGCGGCGCTGGTGGCGCGCGACGCGGTGGGGATGGCGGAGCGCACCAACGGCACGGTGCAGAAACTCGGCACCTCGAGCGCGGAGATCGGGCAGGTGGTGAAGGTGATCACGCAGATCGCGGAGCAGACCAACCTGCTGGCGCTGAATGCCACCATCGAGGCGGCGCGCGCGGGGGAGGCGGGGAAGGGCTTCGCGGTGGTGGCCAACGAGGTGAAGGAACTCGCCAAGCAGACGGCGCAGGCCACGGGCACCATCAGCCAGTCGGTGGAGAGCATCCAGGGCGACACCAGTGAGGCGATGCGGGCCATCGCGGAGATCACGGGGATCATCGCGCGGATCAGCGAGGCGCAGACGACGATCGCCTCGGCGGTGGAGGAGCAGACGGCCACCACGGGCGAGATCAGCCGCAGCGTGGGGCAGGCGGCCACGGGGGCGCAGGAGATCGCGCGAAACATCGAGGGGGTGGCCCAGGCGGCCGGCAACACGAGCGACGGCGCCGGCCAGAGCCAGCGCGCGGCGGGCGACCTGTCGCGGGTGGCGG
>JBGAOL010000236.1:0-6929 GCA_044221825.1 Gemmatimonadales bacterium | reverse complement strand
ATCCCCGGGCAGCCCCTGCGCCTCTCCCCCGCCGGCCTCGCATGAACGACCTCCGCACCCGCCTCGCCCAGGCCCTCGGCACCGGCTACGTCATCGAGCGTGAACTCGGCGGCGGCGGCATGTCCCGCACCTACCTGGCCACGGAAGAGGCGCTCCGCCGCCACGTGGTGATCAAGGTGCTGGCGCCCGAGCTCCTGGCGGGCATCTCGGTGGAGCGGTTCCGCCGCGAGGTGCTCATGGCGGCCAAGCTGCAGCACCCGCACGTGGTGCCGGTGCTCGCCACCGGCGAGACCGAGGGGCTGCCCTGGTTCACCATGCCGTACGTCGAGGGCGACAGCCTGCGGCGTCGCCTGGAGCACGGCCCCGTGAGCGTGGGTGAGGCGGTGAGCATCCTGCGCGACGTGGCGCGCGCGCTGGCCTACGCGCACAGCCACGGCATCGTCCACCGTGACATCAAGCCGGACAACGTCCTGCTCTCCGCGGGCAGCGCCACCGTCACCGACTTCGGCATCGCCAAGGCCATCACCATGGCCCGGACCACCGGCGCCGACGGCAACATGACGCTGACGCAGGCCGGCACCGCCATCGGCACGCCGACGTACATGGCCCCCGAGCAGGCGCTCGGCGACCCCGACACGGATCACCGCGCCGACATCTACGCCTTCGGGGCCATGGCGTACGAGCTGCTGGCCGGCCAGCCGCCCTTCACCGCCACCAACTCCGCCAAGATGCTCGCCGCGCACCTCGGCGAGCCGCCGAAGGATGTCCGCCTGCTCCGCCCCGACACCCCGCCGGCGCTCGCCGCGCTGGTGATGCAGTGCCTCACCAAGGAGCCGGCGGGCCGCCCGCAGCAGGCCTCGGAGCTGGTGCGGGTCCTCGAGACGGTGACCACGAGCGGCAGCGCCGCCGCGCTCCCGGAGGCGCTGCAGGGCCCGCGCATGCGGCTGGGCCGGGCGCTGGGGCTCTGGGCGGCCGCCACGGCGCTGGTGGCGCTGACGGCCTGGGCGGCCACCGCGGCCATCGGCCTCCCCGACTGGGCCTTCNCGGGCGCGGTGGGCGTGATGCTGGCGGGGCTGCCGCTCATCGGCTTCACGGCCTACGTGCAGCGCATCACCCACAAGGTGTTCACCGCCACGCCGCAACGGACGCCGGGCGGCACGCCCGCGCCGCAGAGCACCATGGCGACGCTCGCGGTGAAGGCGAGCCCCCACGTCTCCTGGCGGCGCACCTGGCTCGGCGGCGCCATCGCCGTGGGCAGCTTCGCGGCGCTCGTCGTCGGCTTCATGGTGCTCCGGGCCCTCGGCATCGGCCCCATGGGCTCGCTCCGCGGCTCGGGCGCCTTCGGCGAGCAGGAGACCATCCTGGTGGCCGACTTCCGGAGCCCGCCCGCCGACTCCACGCTCGGCGGCACCGTGGCCGAGGCGCTCCGGACCGACCTGGCGCAATCGTCGCAGCTCAAGGTGCTCACGCGCGCCAACGTGCGGGACATCCTGGGCCTCATGCGCCGGCCCACCGAGAGCGCGGTGCCCTTCGAGCTGGCGCGCGAGATCGCCACCCGCGAGGGTGCCAAGGCCGTGCTCGACGGCGACGTGGTGCAGCTCGGCCGCGCCTACGTGGTCTCCGCCCGCCTGGTGGCGTCCCAGGACGGCACCGAGCTCGCGGCCTTCCGCGAGACGGCGGCCGACGAGGACGGCCTCATCGAGGCCATTGGGAAGCTGAGCCGGGCCGTCCGCACCAAGGCGGGAGAGTCGCTCCGGACCATCCGGGCCAGCTCCGCGCTGGAGCGGGTCACCACCCCGTCCCTGCCCGCTCTCCGGAAGTACGTCGAGGGGGCGCGGGTGGCGGATGAGCAGGGGGACACCCAGCGCGGACTGGCCCTGCTCGAGGAGGCGGTGGCGCTCGACAGCGGCTTTGCCATGGCGTGGCGCAAGATCGCCGTCCTCCTCGGCAACGAAGGCCTCGACCCGCCCCGCGCCCTCGCGGCCGTCTCCACCGCCTACCGCCACCGCGACCGCCTGACGGAGATGGAGCGGCTGCTCACGGTGGGCTACTACTTCACCCGGGGGCCCACACCGGACCGGGACCGCGCCCTCGCGGCCTACGAGGAGGCGATCCGGATCGACTCCACCGTCACTTCCGCCCTCAACAACGCGGCCGTGGTGTACGGGCAGAAGCGCGACTATGAGCGCGCCGAGGCGCTCTATCGCCGGGTGATCGGGCTGCCGCGCACGTTCGGCGGCGCGTTCAACAACCTGCTGGCCGTGCAGATCCGGAACCGGCGGCCCGTGGCGACCCTCGACTCGACCGCCGCCGCCTTCCACGCCCGCTTCCCGGAGAGCGGCGACCTCTGGTCGGCCGACTGGCTCGTGGCGTGGGGTGCGCACGACCTCGCCCGGGCGGACTCGATTGCGCGGGCGGTGCAGGCCAGCGCGCGCACCTCCCGCCAGCAGAACGGGAGCGCGACGGTCCTCGGGCTGACCGCCGAGGTGCGCGGGCAGATCAAGGACGCCCTGCGCTGGCGCACCATCGCCGACCAGGTCACCGCCCGGATCGATCCCTCCCCCGCCGCGCGCCTGTGGTTCGCGTTCGACTCGGCGTTCTACATCGCCGAGTACTCGGGCGACCGGGCCCGCGCCCGCGCGATCGTCGCCCGGGGCCTGGCCCGCTTCCCCATGGCCGACATGCAGCCCTCGGAGCGCCCGTGGAACCTGCTGGCCTCCCTCGCCGCCATGCTCGAGGATCCCGCCCTGGCCCGGGAAGCGGCCCAGGGCTGGGAGCACGACCAGCGGACCAGCACCGCGGACTCGCTCGGCAGCCGGGCCTATTTCCGCTCCCAGGTGGCGATGGCCGAGCGCCGCTGGAACGACGCCATCCCGGCGCTTCGGGAGGCCGACGCCCGGTTCGCCATGTCCGTGCACTACGCCGCGATGCAGCTCGGCCGCGCCCATGATGCCGCCGGCCATCCCGACTCCGCCATCACCCACCTCGAACGGCTCGTCAACACACCCATCTCGGACTGGTGGGATGGGTCGGCCTGGCAACCCCAGAGCCACCTCCGACTCGGGGAGCTCTACGAGGCGCAGGGGAAGCTCGCCAAGGCGGCGGAGCACTACGCCCGCTTCGTCGAGCTGTGGGAGAACGCCGACGCCGAGCTCCAGCCGATGGTGCAGGAAGCCCGCCGCCGCCTCGCCGCGCTCAAGGCCAAGACCGGGTGAGCAGATTCCGGGCGTGACCGACTCGCCCTCCACCGGCGCCGCGTGGCGCTGGGTCCCCACGCTGTACTTTGCCCAGGGCCTGCCGTACGTGGTCGTGATGACCGTGGCGGTGGTGCTCTACAAGAACCTGGGCCTCTCCAACACCGACATCGCGCTCTACACCAGCTGGCTCTACCTCCCGTGGGTCATCAAGCCCCTGTGGAGCCCGCTGGTGGACCTGCTGGGGCAGAAGCGCCGCTGGGTGGTGGTGCTGCAGGCGGCGCTCGGCGTGGCGCTGGCACTCGTCGGCCTCACGCTGCCGGGGCCGCACTGGCTGATCGCCTCACTGTCCGTCTTCTGGCTCATGGCCTTTGCCAGCGCCACGCACGACATCGCGGCGGACGGCTTCTACATGCTGGCGCTGCCGGCGCATGACCAGGCGGCGTTCGTGGGGGTGCGGGGCACGTTCTACCGCCTGGCGATGATCGCCGGGCAGGGCGGGCTCGTGTACCTGGCGGGGACGTGGGCGGAGCGGATGGGCGGCCCGGCGCGCGGCTGGGCGATGGTGTTCTACCTGGCGGCCGCGGTGTACCTCGGGCTCTCGGCGTGGCACGCCGTGGCGCTCCCCCGCCCCGCCGAGGACGCGCCCACGGCGCGGGACGCCAACTTCTGGGCGGAGTTCGGGCGGGTGTTCGCCGACTTCTTCCGGCAGCCGGGCCTATTTCCGCTCCCAGGTGGCGATGGCCGAGCGCCGCTGGAACGACGCCATCCCGGCGCTTCGGGAGGCCGACGCCCGTGCTGGATGCGCCGGAGTGTGGCGGCTCGGGCTCAAGACGCAGGACGTGGGGCTGGCGTACGGCACCATCGGTGTCACGGCGCTGGTGTGCGGCGGGCTCCTCGGCGGGTGGTTCATCTCGCGGGTGGGGCTCAGGCGGGCGCTCTGGCCGCTCATGATCTGCATGCACCTGCCCACGCTGGTGTTCGTGGCGCTGGCGGCAGCACCCACGTCGCTCGCGGTGATCAGTGCCGGCATTGCCATTGAGCAGTTTGGCTACGGCTTCGGTCCACCGCATACCTGGTGTACATGCTCCTCATCGCCGGCGGCCCGGCCGGCGACCGGCCGCACAAGACGGCGCACTACGCCCTCTGCACCGGCATCATGGCGCTCGGCATGATGATCCCCGGCATGTGGGCGGGGTGGCTGCAGGACCGGCTCGGTTACCTGCACTTCTTCTGGTGGTGCGCGCTGGCGACGCTGCCGTCGTTCCTGGTGGCGGCGCGGGTGCGGGTGGATCCGGGGTTTGGCCGGAAGGCTGCCTAGGCGGTCGTCCTGCCTGCCGGCACCGAGGTTCCTCTCCGATGAAGGCCTATCTCCTCCGCCGTTCCGGCGGCCCTGACGTCCTCCGGCTCACCGAGCAGCCGGACCCCGTGCCGAGGGCGGGCCAGGTGCGCGTCCGTGTGGACGCCATCGGCCTCAACTGGGCGGAGGTGCTGTCGCGGAAGGGGCTCTACGGCTGGGCGCCGAAGCGGCCGTACATCCCCGGGATGGAGGCCACGGGCACCATTGATGCGCTCGGCGCCGGCGTCACCGGCCGGCGCGTGGGTGAGCCCGTGATCGTCGCGGCGCAGTACGGGTGCTACGCCGAGGAGGTGGTTGTGCCGGAGCGGCAGGCGCTGCCGGCGATGGCGGGCTTCTCGGTGGAGGAGAACGCGGCCGTGGCCGTGAACTACGCCACGGCGTGGGTGGCGCTCATGGAGATGGCGCGGCTCCGGCCCAGTGATCGCGTGCTGGTGACGGCCGCGGCGGGTGGCGTAGGGACGGCCGCCATCCAGATCGCCTCACGCTTCGGGTGCCGCGTGGTGGGGCTTGCCGGGAGCGATGCCAAGCTCGGGCTCATCCGCGAGCTGGGCGCGGAGGCCGCGGTGAACTATCGCGCGAGCGACTTCCGCGACCGGCTCCGTGAGGCGGCCGGCACCGAGCAGTTCGACGTGGTGCTGGAGCTGGTCGGGGGCGACGTGTTCCGCTCGGTCTGGCCCGTCCTCGCACCGTTCGGGCGCGTGGTGGTGGCGGGGTTTGCGAGCCTCGACTACTCCTGGTGGAACCCGCTCTCCTGGATCCGCACCCTGCGCGACATCCCGCGCGCCGGCGTCTCGTCCCTGGCCACCGGCTCGCACGGCCTGCTGGCCACGCACCTCGGCTACCTCGTGGGGGACGCGCCGCGGCTGGCGCGGCTCTGGGCGGATCTCCGGAGCTTCGGTGCCCAGCACGGGATCCGCCCGGTGGTGGGGCGAACGTTCGCCTTCGCGGAGATGGCGGCGGCGCACCGCTACATGGAGTCGCGGGAAAGCGTCGGGAAGATCGTGGTGCGGGTGACGCCAACGACGTGACGAGCCGGCGGGCTCAGCCCTCCGCGAAGCGGTACCCCACCCCCGGCTCCGTCTTGAGCAGCTGCGGCCGCGTGGCGTCGGCCTCGAGCTTCTGGCGCAGCTGGTTGACGTAGACGCGCAGGTAGTGGCTCTGCTCCTGCGCCCCCGGCCCCCACACTTCCCGCAACAGCTGGCGATGGGTCAGGACGCGACCGGCGTGCTTCACCAGGGCGGTGAGCAGGCGGTACTCCGTGGGCGTCAGGTGGACCACGGCGCCGTCGCGGGTCACCTCGCGCCTGGCCAGGTCCACGCGGAGGCCGTGCGCTTCGTACACCGGGTCGCCGGTGCCGGTGGCGCGGGCGGCGGCGTGGCGGAGCGCCACGCGAATGCGCGCCTGGAGCTCGCCGATGGAGAAGGGCTTGGTGAGGTAGTCGTCGGCGCCGGCGTCGAGGGCGTCGATCTTGTCCTGCTCGCGGCCCCGGGCCGAGATCACGATGATGGGCACGGGGCTCCACTCGCGGAGCTGGCGGGTGACGTCGATGCCGTCCTGGTCGGGGAGGCCGAGATCCAGGAGCACCACGTCGGGCTTCCGTCCGGCCGCCTGCGCCAGGCCCTCGCGCGCCGTCCCGGCTTCGATGAGTGTGAGTGGTCCCGCGGCCAGCGCGGAGCGGAGGAAGCGGCGGATCTGCGGCTCGTCCTCGATGAGGAGCACGGTGGCGGCCGGGGCGCCGCTGGCGTCGGTCATGCGGCGGGCTCCGGGGCAGGCAGCGGGTCCGGGTCGAGCGGCATGGCCGGTGGCGTGCCCTCGATTGGCAGGCTGAAGGTGAACACCGCCCCGCCGCCGGGGCGATTCGCGGCACGGATGCGCCCGCCGTGCGCCATGATCATGCCCCGCGCGATGGTGAGCCCGAGTCCCGCGCCCGCCGCGGACGCCCCGGCCCGCTCGAACTTCTCGAAGATACGCCCCTCCATCCCGGCGGGCAGGCCCGGGCCGCGGTCGGCCACCTGCACCTCCACGGCGCCCGGCACCGTGTCCGCGCGGATCTCCACGGCGGTGCCCGCCGGCGTGTGCTTGGCGGCGTTCTCCAGCAGGTTCACCAGCACCTGCTCCACCAGCACCTCGTCCACGGGGACGAGCGGCAGGTTGTCCGGCAGCTCCACGTGGACCCGCCGGCCGGCGAGCACCGCCTCCGTGCGGTCGAGCGCCACCCCCACCAGCTCAGCCAGCACGTGCCACTCGCGCTTGACGGTCAGCTCCCCGCTCTCGAGCCGCACCATGGCCAGCAGGTCGGCCACGAGGCGGTTCATCCGGAGCGATTCCTCCAGCACCGACGCGGCCAGCTCGCGCCGCACGTCGGCGGGCTTCTC
>JBGAOL010000235.1:0-6513 GCA_044221825.1 Gemmatimonadales bacterium | reverse complement strand
TCGCCATCACCAACCCCGACATCCCCCCGATGTTCGCGCTGGCCGAGGTGCTCTGCGCCGCCGCGGACGAGGCGCCCGTGGTCCTGGCCCTCGAGGATGCCCACCTCGCCGACGCCCCCACCGGCATGGCCCTCGGCGCCGTCCTCACCTACGCCGCCCGCCTCCCCCTCGTGATCCTCGCCACCCGCGACCCCACCCACGCCCCGCCTGCCCTCGACGGGCTGCGGGCGCGCGCGGATCTCGTCATCGCCCTCGGATAACTTGGCGGAACTGCAACTGCAGAACCACAGAGGCACAGAGGGCACGGAGGTCACAGAGAACTACCCGGGGATGGTGGGCTCACCGCAGGGTGAGCCATCATGTTTTTTTGTGGGTGCGGGTTTGGGTTCGGCAACGCACCCCACTGCTCGCGGAGCCCCACCCAATAACATCAGAGCCCGGGTCGGCAACGCGCCGATCCGGGCTCGATCCCTCCGTGACCTCTGTGTCCTCTGTGCCTCTGTGGTTTTGCAGTCCCTCTGTGCCCCTCGGCACTCGCCGCGCTGCGGCACACCGAACCCGACGCCCGCCCCTCACCCCAGCGGCGGCGGCGTCTTGTCCCGCGGCGGCCGCTTCACGGCCGTCACCCCGAACTGCGGCGTGAGCCAGAGGTACTCGTCGGTGAGCGCCTCCTGCGGCAGCAGCCGCCCCGCGAAGTGCTCGCGGAACCCGGCCCGCGACAAGAGCGACGCCCCGAACCCCACCGTCGCCAGCAGCCACGTCACCAGCGACGCCATCACCAGCAGCAGCGTCCCCGCCACCGGCACCCAGCCAAAACCCACCCACACCAGCCACAGCAGCGCCACCCCGCCGAGCCCCTGCACCACGTAGCGGTAGCTGTTGGCATTGGCAATGGAGGCGCCCTGCGCCAGCTGCCGCCGAGTCAGGCTTTCGCCCATGGCGTGGGCCACCGCCAGGAACCCGCCCAGCACCGCCACGATGAGCAGCAGCGCGAAGACGATCACCGCAAACGGCACCAGCAGGATCCCCGCCACCGACAGGACCAGCCCCACCACCAGCATCCCGAACGTCGGCAGCACCAGCACCTGGCCCAGCAGCCCCACCATGAACGAGCGGCTGAACGAGTGCAGCGCCGTGTCGCTCACCACCTCGAGCGGCTGGCGGGCGAAGAGCACCAGGCCCATCCCCACCAGCACCAGCATCAGCAGCGTGCCGCCCACGCCCGCGGCGTTCCGCGCCGCCTGCATCATCGGCGGGAGGGGCTCGGCGTCGTCGCTCTCGCCCGGCTCCAGCGCTTCGAGGATGCGCGGGGTGCCAAGGGTGCGGATCTCGCCCCGGATGTCGCCGCCCAGGTCGCGCACCTCGCCGCTCACGGCCAGCACGTCGCCCGTCACCACCGCGCCGGGGTGCACCACGACGTTCCCCTCCACCGAGGCGATGTTCCCCTCGAGCACCCCATAGATGTCCGCGTGCCCGCGCACAACCAGCACGTGCCCCACGTGCCGCTCCGCGCTGCCGATGCTGTACGCCCCCGCATGCGCCTCGCCGCCCGGCACCGTGATGCGGAGCGCGGGGCCGCGTAGCGTGGCCGCCGACCGCAGCAGCGGCGCAAGCCGGTCGGGGTTGCCGAGGTCCGTCAGGTCAATGGTGAGCCCGCCCTGCTGCGCCGGCTCGATGAGCCGAGGCGCCGCAATGCTCGCCGGCGGCGCCGACAGCTTCTCCGCCCGCTCCCGGAACGCCTCGGCCACGTTGGCCTCGTCCCGCGAGAGGCCGGTGGGGGCAAAATTCTTGAGCAGCTCGAGCGCCCCCGGCGTGTCGCGCCGCGCGGCCTCCAGGACCAGCGCCCGCCACGCCGCCTCGAGCGCGCCCCCCTCGGGATAGCGGCCCAGGCTGCGGCCACCCGCGCGCACGTCGCCATGATCCAGCGCGATGGTCAGCGCGCCCCCGTCCCCGTACTCGAACGTCAGCGCCGCCACCCCGCTCGCCAGCGCCACCACGTGATCGCGCACCACGTGCGCCTGCGCGTCGTCGTCGGCGAAGTAGGAACTCAGGAGGTCGAGGGAGGTGCGGACCGCGGTGGAGGGACCACCGACATCGGCGCGGAGCGCGCCGGGCAGGAGCAGGGCGGCGAGGAGCAGCCCCGTGCGGAGGAGGGCGCGCTCAGGCGTGCGCACGGGCGGCCTGCGGCAGGGCGATGAGCCGGCGGAGCATGACGATGCCCGCCGCGTAGAGGGCCGTGATCCCGGCGGCCGCCGCGGCGGCCCGTCCCGGGGTGAAGGCGCCCGAAAGGGCCTGGTACCAGCCCTGCGCCTCCAGCGTCCCCACACCAGTCCAGAACCAGGCCTGCCCCGTCGAGAGCGCCCACTGCCCCGCGCCCGTGATGAGGTCCTGGTTGCCGGCTGCCCATGCGGCACTCGCCGCCACCGATCCGCCCAGCAGCACTGCCACCCCCGACACGGCGGCAACGGCCATCGGCCGCCGCTCCACCCGCGTCTTCCACAGCCGGAGCGCCCCGCGGAGCGAGGTCACCGGCAGCTCCACCTGGTCGAGTACCCGCGCCGCGAAGCCCGGCGCCGGGTCGAAGAGCGGCAGGCGCTCCAGCGCCATCACCAGCAGCTTCTCCCGGTTGGCCAGCTCCTGGCACTCGGCGCACCCCCTGAGGTGGCTCTCGCGAGCCACCGGGAGGGTTCCGGCCACCCAGAGATCCAGCTCCTCCAGGGTGACGTGCCCGGCCAGCGCCGGCGTTTCCTTCTGCACCTTGGCCACCACCCGATCCGCAAAGGAAACGCTCGGCGCCTCAGCCTTCAGGCTCCCGAGGGCGTCCACCAGCTCCCGCGTCTCATCCGCGAGGGTCCGGCAGGCTTCGCATGTTTCCAGGTGGGACAAGCGGGCGGTGGGCAGACCTTCGTCGAGCAGGAGATCGAGCTCGTCGGGGGTCAGGTGCAGCGGGGTATCCGGCATACTGGGGTGTCTACGGCCTCGGTCAGAGGGCGGTTTCAGTCGCGCAGGTGCGCGAGGTGGCCCCGGAGTTCGTTCCGGGCGCGGTGGATGTAGGTCTTCACCGTCCCGAGGGGGAGGTCGAGGAGCTGGGCGATCTCCTCGTAGGCCATCCCCTCGACATGGCGAAGCAGGATGCAGCTGCGGTACTCCGGACGGAGCAGGCCGATCGCCTCCTCGATGGCCGAGCCAAGCTCGCGGGACTCGAGCTCGGCGAGGGGTCCCTGGGCGCGATCACCCACCTGCAGGGCGGTCGCCTCGATTTCGTCGGCGGTGGTGGCGTTGGGGGAGCCGTCGAGCGAGAGCGTGTCGAGATCGCGGCGGCGCAGGTGATCGATGGCCGCGTTGTTGGCGATCTTGAAGATCCAGCTCGAGAACTTGTACTCGGGCTTGTACGTGGCGATCGCGTTGAGCGCCTTGATGAACGTCTCCTGCGCCAGGTCCTCGGCCAGCTGGCGATCACGCACCATGCGCAGCACGAGCGAGAACACGGGGCGCTCGTACCGGCGGATGAGCTCGCGGTACGCCGCCTCGCGCCCCTCGCGTGCGAGGGCGACGATTTCCTGGTCCGTGGCGGACGCCAGATCCACCCGCTCAGCCATGAAGAAGCTCGCGGCTTGCGAGTGCGCTCCGCCCGGGACTACATTCTGCGCCTATGTTAGCCACGGATAGGAAGTTACCGCTCTCCGGCGGCCGGGAGAAGCGGTCATATGTCCGGGCCATGTTCACCGCCATCGCGCCCCGGTACGACCTCCTCAACCACGTCCTCAGTCTCAACATCGACCGGCGCTGGCGGCGGCAGGCCGTGGCCCGGCTCAACTGGGAACGCGTCCCCGCCGGCCGCTACCTCGATGTCTGCGCCGGCACCCTGGACCTGGGCGTCACGCTGGGCCAGCAGCCCGGCTTCACCGGCTCGGTCATCGGGGCGGATTTCGTCCTCCCCATGCTGGTGCTCGGCAAGCCCAAGTCGGCGCGCGTCCGCCCCGTCAACGCCGATGCGCTCGAGCTGCCCTTTGCCGACGCCAGCTTCGACGGCGCCACCGTCGGCTTCGGGGTGCGGAACCTCATGGACCTCGACGCCGGTCTCGTGGAGACCGCGCGCGTCCTCCGCCCCGGCGCCCGCTTCGTCATCCTCGAATTCTCCACGCCCAAGCACCAGCCGCTCCGCGGGCTCTACTTCTTCTATTTCCGGAAGCTGCTCCCGCTCATCGGCCGCCTGGTCTCGAAGCATGGCGACGCCTACACCTACCTTCCCGAGTCGGTGCTCGCCTTCCCCGAGCCCGACGCCCTGGCCGCCAAGATGCGCGCCGCGGGTTTCCGGGAGGTCACCTATGAACGGCTCCTCGGCGGCATCTGCGCCATCCACGTGGGCGTGCGCTGAGCGGAACCTGCGCCTCCCGGCGGGGTCATGACATCCGTGCCCCGGCCGACACCGACTAGACGACACTCATGAGTCTCGACTCCCTGCAGGAATTCATCGCCGCCATCGACAAGATGGGCGAGCTGGTCCGGGTCAAGGAACCCGTCCGCGCCCACCTCGAAATCGCGGAGATCGCCGACCGCTGCATGAAGAGCGCGGACGGCGGCCCGGCGCTCCTCTTCGAGCACGTGATCCTCGAGAACGGCCAGAAGAGCGAGTACCCCGTCGCCATCAACCTGTATGGCAGCATGAAGCGGATGTGCCTCGGGCTCGGCGTCGAGAACCTCGACGAGATCGGCGGGCGCATCAGCGAGATGCTCAACCTCAAGGTGCCCGACGGCCTCCTCGGCAAGCTCTCCATGCTGCCCAAGCTCGCCGAGGCGAGCAAGTTCCCGCCGCGGACCAGGGGAGGGAAGGGCACCTGCCAGGAGATCATCTGGAAGGGCGACGAGATCGACCTCGACAAGATTCCCTTCCTCACCACCTGGCCCAAGGACGGCGGCCGCTACATCACCCTGCCCATGGTCATCACCGAGGACCCCATCAAGGGCCTCCGGAACGTGGGCATGTACCGGGTGCAGGTGCAGGGGAAGCGGGAGCTCGCCATGCACTGGCAGCGCCACAAGACCGGCGCCCATCACTGGCGCGAGCTGGCCGCCGCGGGCAAGAAGATGGAAGTGGCCATCGCCGTCGGCGCCGATCCCGCGTCGCTCTACTCGGCCTCGGCGCCGCTGCCGCCGGCCATCGACGAGTTCATCTTCGCCGGGTTCCTGCGGAAGTCGCCGGTGGAGCTGGTGAAGGGCGTCACCGTGGATCTCGAGGTGCCGGCCGAGGCGGAGTTCGTGATCGAGGGGTACATCGACCCGGCGGAGCCGCTCGTCACCGAGGGGCCCTTCGGCGACCACACCGGCTACTACTCCCTCGCGGACCTCTACCCGCGGGTGCACGTCACTGCCGTCACCATGCGCAAGAAGCCGGTCTACGCCTGCACCCTGGTGGGCCGGCCGCCCATGGAGGACTACTACCTGGGCCACGCCACCGAGCGGATCTTCCTCCCGCTGCTCCGGCTCACCACGCCCGAGGTGGTGGATTATCACATGCCGGCCTGCGGCATCTTCCACAACCTCGTCTTCGTGAGCATCGACAAGCAGTACCCGGGGCAGGCCTACAAGGTGATGAACGCGCTCTGGGGCGCGGGCCTCATGTCGC
Source organism: Gemmatimonadales bacterium (assembly GCA_044221825.1). Lineage (GTDB taxonomy): Bacteria > Gemmatimonadota > Gemmatimonadetes > Gemmatimonadales > GWC2-71-9 > JADJOM01. The sequence continues at coordinate 887 of JBGAOL010000235.1, read as the reverse complement.
TCGCCAAGGTGCTGTTGATCGTGGACAAGGACGTCAACGTCCGCGACGCCAACGAGGTGGGCTGGATCGTGCTCAACAACATCGACCCCGAGCGCGACGTGCGCTTCACCAAGGGGCCCGTGGACGTGCTGGATCACGCCAGCCAGTACTTCTCCTTTGGCACCAAGATGGGGATCGACGGCACCCGGAAGTGGAAGGACGAGGGCTTCACCCGTGAGTGGCCGGAGCTCATCACCATGGACCACGCCACCCGGGCGCGCGTGGACGCGCTGTGGCCCAAGCTCGGCATAAAGCTGGGATGACCGTGGCCGCCACCCGCGAGGGCCAGACCTACGCCGGCGACTCGATGCTCGCGCGCTATGCGAGCTTCGTGAAGCTGCCGCACACCCTCTTCGCGCTCCCCTTCGCGCTGCTCGGCGTGCTCGAGGGGTCCATCGAGGCGGGGGTGCACTGGCGGGTGGTGGCGCTCGTGGTGGTGGCGTTCAGCGCGGCGCGCTTCGGCGCCATGGGCTTCAACCGGATCGTGGACCGGCACTTCGATGCCCGCAACCCGCGCACCCAGGGGCGCGAGCTGCCGCAGGGGAAGCTGTCGCTGACCCAGGCCTGGCTGGCGGTCATCGTGGCGGCGTGCATCTTCATCACCAGCTCGTACTTCCTGAACCCCATCTGCTTCTACCTGTCGCCGGTGGCGCTGGGCTGGATCATGCTCTACAGCCTGGCCAAGCGCTTCACCTGGTGGCCGCACCTGTGGCTCGGGATGTCGCTGGCCATCGCGCCGGTGGGTGGCTACATGGCGGTGACGGGCGGGTGGAGCGACCCCTGGTGGGTGCTCATCGCCATCACCATCGGCGTGGCCACCTGGGTCGCGGGGTTCGACATCTTCTACG
>JBGAOL010000234.1:0-6869 GCA_044221825.1 Gemmatimonadales bacterium | reverse complement strand
GCCAGCGCCTTGATCTCGGACTGGAGCGCCGCGATCTCCGCGGGGGAGAGGCGGGTGGGCTCGATGACGGGCAGGGCGAGGGTCATGAGGGGGTCCGGGCCGGCGCGGGCGCCGGCGGGTAGTCGAGGCGGCGGTGCCCGCCGCGGCTCTCGCGGCGGCGGAGCGCGGCGTGCGCGATGAGCCGCGCCACCAGCAGCTGGTTGGCCGAGCGCCACGCGGCGGGCGGGAGCTGGCGGGCGAGGTCGGCGAGGGCGTGCTGGGCGCGGCGGAGGCCGGCCTCGGTGCGGAGCATGCCCACGTCGGCGGTCATCACCTCGCGCATCTGGGCCAGGAGGCCGGCGGCGCGGTCGTCGGCCACGCGGGTGGCCACGTCCTCCGGCTCGAGCGGCGGGAAGGCGGGCGCGGGGTGTCGGAGCGGCGCCGGGTGGCCCAGGCGCGAGATGAAGGCCTCGTTCCGGCGCGCGGGCACGGGGCGGATGCGGGTGCCCTCCATCCAGCCAGGTTCATTGTGGCTGGCCACCACGGCGCGCGCCACGCGGTCGGCGAAGACGAGCCCCTCGAGCAGCGAGTTGGACGCCAGCCGGTTGGCGCCGTGCACCCCGGTGCTGGCCACCTCGCCGACGGCCCAGAGGCCGGGGCGGGAGGAGCGGCCGTCGAGGTCGGTGCGGATGCCGCCCATGGCGTAATGGAGCGCGGGCGCCACCGGGATCAGGTCCTTCCGCGGATTGATCCCATGGTCGTCGAGGATGCGGGTGACGCCGGGGAAGCGGCCGCCAAAGTCGTGCACCTCGCGGGCGTCGAGCCACGCGCCGCCGGTGGCGTCGGCGGTGGCCACCGCGCGCGCGACGACATCGCGCGGGGCGAGCTCGCCGCGCGGGTCGGCATCGAAGCAGAAGCGGCGGCCCTCGCGGTCCACCAGCACGCCGCCGGCGCCACGCACCGCCTCGGTGATGAGCGGCGCGGGATTGACGCCGGGGAGCTTGAGGGCGGTGGGGTGGAACTGCAGGAACTCGATGTCGCGGAGCTCCGCACCCACGCGCCAGGCCAGGGCCCAGCCGTCGCCGGTGGCCACGAGGGGGTTGGTGGTGACGCCGTAGAGCTGGCCCACGCCGCCCGTCGCCAGGATCACGTGTGAGGCGGGGAGCTCCACCGGCTCGCCACCGCGGAGGGCCAGCACGCCGGTGACGCGGGTGCCGTCGTGGCGGAGGGCGGCCACCTCGGAGTAGCGGAGGATCTCGATGAGCGGGTGGTGGCGGACCTTCTCGGTGAGGAAGGCCATGACGGCGGCGCCGGTCTGGTCGCCGCCGGCGTGCACGATGCGGGGGCGGGTGTGCGCCGCCTCGAGGCCGAAGCGGAGGGTGCCGTCGGGGCCGCGGTCGAAGACGGCGCCCAGGGCCACGAGCTCGCGGATGCGGTCGGGCCCTTCGTTGGTGAGGACGCGGACGGCTTCGGGATCGGAGAGTCCGTCGCCCGCCGCGAGGGTGTCGGCGGCGTGCTGGCTCGGGCTGTCGCCCGGTCCGAGGGCCACGGCAATGCCGCCCTGGGCCCAGGCGCTCGCGGAGTCGGCGAGCTTGCCCTTGGTGAGCACCAGCGCCCGCTGCCCCTCCGCCGCCAGCCGCCACGCGGTCCACAGCCCCGCGATGCCGCTGCCGACGATGATCGGACGGGAAGCCCGCCGTCGAAATATACCGTTGCGGCAAGGGTAGGCCGGCCATGGCCGGCCCCACTACGCGGGGCGAGGGATTACAGTCCGGACGCGGGTCAGCAGCCAGAGGGCCAGCGAGAGAAGTACATCGTTGGCGCTCCACGCTGGCGGTGACGGGGTCCACGGCGCCGGTGACGCCGATGGCCTTGGCGAGCTGGATGAACGTCAGGTACACCACCGTGGTGCCGAGGCTGATGGCGATGCCCATGGCGGTGCCCTGGCGCGGGCTGGTGACGGCGAGCGGCGCCCCGAAGAGGGCGATGACGAGGCAGGCGGCCGGCAGCGCGATCTTGAGCGCGCGGTCCACCTCGATCTTGCTGGTGTCGTTGCCCGAGCGCTTGAGCGCCTCGATGTAGCGCGTCAGCTCGGCGTAGCGCATCTCCTCCGGCGCCTTGGGCTCCGCCAGCAGGTCCGCCGGCTCCTGCGACAGGGCGCGGAGCCGCGCGGTCTTGAAGCGGAACGTCTGCACCTCGCCCCCCTCCGCCATCCGCTGGCTGGTGCCCTGCCAGAGCCGCCAGCTGCCGAGCGAGTCGATGTAGGTGGCGCTGTCGGCGGTGATGGCGAGGCTCGGGTATTCGGTGCCCTTCCCCTGCCGCTCGAACACCAGCATGCGGAGCGAGCGGTGCTGCACGTCGAGCGAGCGGATGGTGTACACCCAGCCCTGGTCGGCGCGGAAGACGAAGTTGTACCGCGCGGTGCGGGGCTTGGCCACCTTGGACTTCTGCAGCTCGAGCTGGCGGCTGGTGCTCTCGGGCGCCAGCTCACCGACCACGAAGGCGAGGCCCGCCGCGCCGGCCGCCGCGATGAAGATGGGCAGCGTGAGCCGGAAGAAGCTCTGCCCGCCCGCCTTGGCGGCGGTGAGCTCGGAGTAGCGGCCCAGGTTCCCCACGGTGAACACGGTGGCGAAGAGCACCGCGGCCGGCATGACGAGGAAGACGTTCTCGGGCAGCGCATAGGCGTAGCTCACCACGATCTCGGGCATCTTGAGGCCGCGGTCGAGCAGGCGCTCCAGGTTGTCGGTCATGTTGATCATGATCGACACCACGGGGAAGCCGAGCGCCGTGAGCACGAAGATCAGGAGCCACGAGCGCAGCACGTACCGGTCGAGGAGCCGCACGTTACGCCTTCTTCCGCCGGCGGAGCCGGGTCTTGAGGCCGTCCCAGAGCTCCGCAAAGTCGCCGCCGCGGGTGGAGCCCGCTTCCTTGTTGACGCGGATGAGGCCGATGAGGCCCGCGCTGGCGAAGATCATGTTGGGCGCCCACATGGCCACCCAGGGCGGCACCACGGCCTTGTTGCCGAGTCCCTCGCCGGCGATGAGGCCCACGTAGTACACCGCGAACACCGCGAGCCCGCCGCCGATCACGAGCCCCATGCCGCCGCGCGGGAAGCGCAGTGCCATGGGAATCCCCACGATCGCGAAGACGAGGCAGGCCACGCTGATGGCCCACTTCTTGTGGACCTCCACGAGGTACTGGTTGCCGCGGTTGGTGCTGGCCTTGATCTCGTCGCGGGCGCTGGCCACCTCGGCCCAGGTGGGGAGCGCCATGGGCACCCGCCTGGGGGCGGCGAGCTCGGCCGAGTCCTCGGGGGAGAGCTCGTTGCGGAGCCGGGTGCGAAGCGGGCGGTCGAGTGGTTCCGTGCCGGGGCGCGGCTTGGCGAACTCCGCCGCGGGGAGCGGCGCGGGCTCCGGCGCCGGCTGGGCGAGGATGTCGTCGTAGCTCGTGGCCTGTGTGTCCGCCGCCGCGCTGTCCGTCCCCAACCGACGGGCCAGGGCCCGGAAGGCCAGGCAGTAGCGGGGCAGCGGTTCCATGGCGGGACGTGCCCGCGCCCCGGCCGCCGGCAGGGCCAGCAGCGACCGCACGTCGCGCTCGGCGGCGGCGGTGCGGCGGTCCCGGGCCAGGGCCACCTCGTGCTGCGCCCCGCGCACCACTTCCATCATCTCGCAGGTGCTCATCTCGCGGTCGCCCCGGACGCCGTCATTGGCCTCGAGGTCGAGCCGGTTGGAGACGTCCTTCACCAGGATGGTGTTGGTGCTGAAGCCGGTGACCTGGAGCAGCGCGTCGTCGGTCTGCTTGAAGGCGTGGATGGCGCCGCTCCAGAGCTTGAGCTGCAGGTCGGTCCCCTCGTTGGCGAAGCCCATCACGCCGCTGTCGGCGTAGATCACGCGGCGGCTGTCGGTGCCGGCCATGTCGTAGATGGTGACGCTCCGCAGCCGCCCCGAGCTGGCGTCGATGCGGCTGGCCCGCAGGAAGAGGCCGCTCGGCGGGATCTCGTTGATGACCTGCTCCCGCATCTCCAGGGTGGGCTTCTTGCGCTGGATGTTGATGAGGAGGTTGCGGAGCCGGGCGTTGGACTCGGGCAGGACCTGGTCGGTGAACCAGAAGTTCACGGCGGTGACCAGGATGCCCGTCAGCACCATGGGGCGCACCAGCTGGGCCACCGAGAGGCCGCTGGCGCGCATGGCGGTGATCTCGCTGTCGGCGGCCAGGTGGCTGAAGGTGTAGAGCATGGCCACGAGCACGGCCATGGGCAGCGTCATGGCAATGATGAACGGCAGGCAGAGCAGGAACACTTCCCCGATCACCGACCACGGCAGGCCCTTCCCCACCAGCGCCCCGAAACGCCGGGCGATCTGGTTGAGCAGCATGATGCTCGTCATGGCCAGGAAGGCGAAGACGAGGGGGGAGAGGAACTGGCGGACCAGGTAGCGGTCGAGCAGGCGCACGCGCGCGAAGTCTCCGTGGCGTAATGAGTTGTGAGCCCCAGATACGGCCAGTATATTCCCGGCGTCCCACGCCTACAAGCCCGACGGTCACAGGTCGTCCCATCCCTGCACGTCCCCTGGTGCGCGCCCTCGCATTCCTGGCGCTCCTCGTCATCGTCCCCGCGTCCCTCGCGGCGCAGGCCGATTCCAGCTTGCCCGGGTGGATCCGCTTCCGGACCCAGCCGTCCTTCGAGCTGCGGGAGCCTCCCGTCCTGACGAGTCCCTGGCTCGCCGGCCCCCGTCCCGGGCCGGCGGCCGCCGGGGCGCGCTGGGAGGCCCGCCTGACGCGTGCCGTGGATTCGGCCCAGCAGGCGCTGCTCACCGCCACCCGGCTTCGCCGGCTGTACGGACGGCGGGCCGTCGAGGTGCAGGACACCGTGACCCGCCGCGACGGCGTGCTCGGCCTCTCGCGCCGCTACGCCGACCTCAACATCGACGGGCAGAGCCGGCTCGAGATCCGCACCGAGCGGGTCAAGAACCACCGCTGCACCGCGGCGCAGTACCTCGACCTCTCCTCCGGCTGCCGCAGCGGCGGCTTCAAGGCGCCCCGCCTCGACACCTACCTCTCCATGCGCGCCGGCGGGCTCATCGGCCAGCGGCTGCACGTGGACGTGGACTACGACACCGAGCGCGACTTCAACGCCCGCAACAACCTCCTCATCTATTACGAGGGGCTGGAGAACGAGATCGTGCGGCGGGTGGAGCTGGGCACGGTGACGTTCCGGCCGCCCCCGTCGCGCTACCTCACGGCGGCCATCCCCGCCAACAACTTCGGCGTCAACGCCACGGTGCAGGTGGGGGCGCTCGAGGTGCAGGCGCTGGCGGCCACGCAGGAGGGGAGCCAGATCGCCGACCGGCGCTACCAGGTGGGTACCAGCGCCGCCCAGCCGCAGGACCGCGAGGCGCGCGACCTCGACTACGAGGCGCGCCGCTTCTTCTGGGTGCCGGACCCCGCCACCATCACCGGCTACCCCCGGCTGGATGTCCTGAACCTCGCCGGGGTCGCGCCGCCGGCGGGGGCGCCGCTCAGCACCAGTGCGCTCCGGGTGTACCGCTACCGGCCGGCCAGCCGGGCGGGCACCAATCCCAACCTGGGCGGCATCACCGCCGTGGCGCTCGGCGCCGATCCCACGCAGCGGGTCACGGCGCAGTGGGAGCTGCTGGTCCCCAACACCGACTACTACGTGGACCCGAGCGCCCTCTGGCTCGGCCTGACACAGCGGCTGGACGAGAACGAGTACCTGGCGGTGAGCTACGAGACCGCCACGGGCTTCGTGGGCACCTTCCCGGCGCAGGACACGCCGGTGGGCGCGGGCCAGCCCCCGCGCGACACGCTGCGGCTCATCGTCGAGCCCCGGGTGGACAACACCCGCGAGACCTTCCGCCACGAGCTCCGCAACATCTACGTGGTGGCGGGCGGGGACCTCAACCTGAGCACGCTCAAGGTGGGGCTCACGCTCAACCGCTCGGAGAAGCCGCTCGGGAACCCGGCCGGCACCTACCTCGCGGCGTTCGGCCTGGCCACGCCCAACGACCCGAACACCTTCAACGCCGCCGACCGCCTCTTCCCGCGCAACCAGGACCCGACGGCGTCGCTGGTGCTGCCGGAGCATTACATCGTCTTCCCCACGCTGCAGCCCTTCGGCGACGGCACCATCCTGACGCCGGCCGAGCGGAACGACTCGGTGTACGCCACGCCGGGCTACCTCCTGCTCACGGAGGGGCCGCCGGCCAAGTTCGTGTTCCGGCTGCAGTACACCACCACCTCGAGCGGCGACATGACCACGCTCGACCTGGGCGCGCTGCAGATCCGCTCGGGCAGCGACCAGCTGACCTACAACGGCCGGCGGCTGGAGCGGGACGTCGACTACACCATCAACTACGACCTGGGCAAGGTCACCTTCACCAACCCGCGCCAGCTCTTCGGGCAGCAGGGCGGCACGGTGCAGGCGCGCTTCGAGGAGCGCGGCATCTTCGCGGTGGCGCCGACGCAGATCTACGGCCTGGCCACCCGCTACGCGCTCGGCGACGTGGGCGGCATCAACCTGGTGGGCGTGTACCAGGTGGAGCAGAGCGCCTTCAACCGCCCGCAGCTCGGCTTCGAGGCCAGCGCCCAGCTCATGGGCGGCATCACCACCGACCTCCGCTTCAAGCCGGAGGCCGTCACCCGCTTCCTCAACCGGCTGACCACCGCGCCGAGCACGGCGCCGTCGCGGCTCGACATCAACGCGGAGCTGGCGCTCTCGCGGCCGGACCCCAACCGCTCGGGGCAGGCGTACCTCGAGTCGTTCGAGGGGGACCCGGGCCTCCCCGTCTCGCTGCGCGAGAATGCCTGGCAGCTCGGCAACGTGCCCCGCTACACCGATGGCGTGGACCCGGTGGTGGGGGTGGTGTTCGAC
>JBGAOL010000233.1:0-7355 GCA_044221825.1 Gemmatimonadales bacterium | reverse complement strand
CTCGGCCATCGCGTCAATGACGGCCAGCGCCGCGGCGCAGGCGAGCGGGATGCCGCCGTAGGTGCCGCCCAGGCCGCCGGGCTGGGCCGCATCCACCACGTCGGCGCGGCCCGTCACGGCGGCGAGCGGCAGGCCGCCGGCCAGCGACTTGGCGGTGGTGATGAGGTCCGGCACCACGTCGTAGTGCTCCATGGCGAACATCTTCCCCGTCCGCCCGAAGCCCGTCTGGATCTCGTCGGCGATGAGCAGGATGCCGTGCGCCGTGCAGAACTCGCGCAGCGCCACCATGTAGTCCACCGGCACCGGCATGAAGCCGCCCTCGCCGATCTCCGGCTCGATGATCACGCAGGCGACGCTCCCCGGGTCCACGATGCTGGCGAAGTGCTGCTCCAGGGCCGCCTTCGAGGCCATGCAGCAGCTGCCCGGCGTCTTGTTCACCGAGTCGCAGCGGTAGCAGTACGGGAAGGGGATGCGGTACACCTCGGGCATGAACGGCCCGAAGCCGAGCTTGTACGGGTTCACCTTGGAGGTGAGGGACATGCCGAGGTAGGTGCGCCCGTGGAAGCCGTGCTCGTAGCAGACGATGGCCTGCCGCCCGGTGAAGCGGCGCGCCGCCTTGATGGCGTTCTCCACGGCCTCGGCGCCGCTGTTCACGAAGAACGTCCGCTTCTCGTGCGTGCCCGGCGTGAGCGCGTTCAGCTTCTCGGCCAGCGCGATGTACGGCTCGTACATGGAGACGGGGAAGCAGACGTGGGTGAAGTGCTCCAGCTGCTCCTGCACCGCCGCCACCACCCTGGGATGGCGGTGCCCGCTGTTCACCACCCCGATGCCGCCGCCGAAGTCGATGAGCCGGTTGCCGTCGGCATCGGTGACCACCGCGTTCTCCGCGTGGACGATGGCGAGCGGCGTGGTGGCGGGGACGCCCCGCGGCACGGCCTTGGCTCGGCGGGCGGCCAGGGCCTGGCTCTTGGGACCGGGAAGCGGGGTGACGAGGGAGATGACGCCGGCCATCGGACGATCCGCGAAGGGAGGGGAAGACGAGGTTAGCGCTTGCCCCGCGAGAAGTGAAGGGCCCGCTGGCGCCGCCTGCGCCGGCACGTAGCTTATGCCTAGCCCCTCCGCCCCCTCCGGCGGAGGCCGCCGCCGACCCCCAGCCCACAGGTGCCCACCCATGTCCTCGATCGTCGGATCCGGACGTTCCACCGCCGTTGCCGCGCTCGCCCTGCTCGCCCTGGCCGCCTGTGGTGGCGGGAAGGAAGCGGGCACCGGTGGCGGGGCCGCGCAGAAAATCACGATCACCCCCACCGGCGATGCCCGCGCCGACGCGCGCACCTACCTGCAGCAGCTCTGCCCCAAGCCCATCGGCGGCGAGCTGAGCCTCATGGTCTGGGAGGGCTACAGCGACACCCTCTTCACCAAGCCGTTCGAGGAGGCCTGCGGCGTCAAGGTCACCGCCACCTACATGGGCTCGAGCGACGACCTCGTGGCCAAGCTCCGCGCCGGCGGCACCAACACCATTGACCTGGTCTCACCGTCCTCGGACGCGCTGACCCAGATCATCGAGGCGGGGCTGGCCCAGCCGCTCGACCTCAAGCGCATCCCGAGCTACGGCGACCTGGCCGCCAGCTTCCGCGGCCTCGCCGTGGCCCACAAGGACTCGGCCACCTACGGGCTGCCGTGGGCCTTCGGGCCCAACCCGCTGATCTACGACACCACCAAGGTCACGCCCAAGCCCACCAAGTGGGCCGACCTCTTCGACCCGAAGTACAAGGGCAAGCTGTCCATGCAGGACGACATCGCCACGCTGTGGACCGTGGCCCAGGTGCTCGGCCTCGACCAGGCCGGCGACCCGAGCCACCTCTACAACCTGAGCGACGAGGAGCTGGCGCAGGTGAAGGCCAAGGCGCTCCAGCTCAAGCCCAACGTGCGGAAATACTGGTCCACCGCCGGCGACATGATCCAGCTCTTCCAGAGCGGCGAAATCGTGGCCGGCGAGGGCTGGCCGCTCATGACGCAGCAGCTCCGCGCCGCCGGCTTCCCCGCCGGTGAGCTGGTGCCGGAGGAGGGCACCACCGCCTGGGCCGACCACTGGGTGCTGACCTCGGGCGCCGCCAACAAGGATGCCGCCTACGCCTGGCTCGAGTACGTGGCCCAGCCCTTCACCCAGAAGCTGCTGGCCGACGTCACCAACTACTTCGTGGCCGCGCCGGGCGCCAAGGCCTACATGACCCCCGAGGCCGCCGCCAACCAGCGCGACATCAGCGACTACGGCTCCAAGGTGAACTTCTGGCAGTGGAGCCCGCGCCGCGACAAGTACACCGAGATCTGGAACGAGGTGAAGGCCGGGCAGTAAGTGGCGCCGATCCTCGAGCTCCAGGAAGTCACCCGCCGCTTCGGGGACTTCACCGCGGTCGATCGGCTGTCCCTCACGGTGGCGCCGGGGGAGTTCCTCACCCTCCTCGGCGCCTCCGGGTCCGGCAAGACCACGACCCTCCGCATGATCGCCGGCTTCGAGCACCCCGACACCGGCGTCATCCTCATGGGCGGGAATCCCATCACGGGGCTCCCGCCCTATCGTCGCGACCTCAACACCGTCTTCCAGCAGTACGCCCTCTTCCCCCACCTCACGGTGCGGGACAACGTGGGCTACGGCCTCCGCATGAAGAAGGTGCCGGACTCGGGCGTCATCCTCATGGGCGGGAGTCCCATCACGGGGCTCCCGCCCTATCGCCGAGACCTCAACACTGTCTTCCAGCAGTACGCCCTCTTCCCCCACCTCACGGTGCGGGACAACGTGGGCTATGGCCTCCGCATGAAGAAGGTGCCGGCAGCCGAGCTCACGACGCGCGTGACGGAAGCGCTGGAGATGGTGCAGCTCGGCGCGCTGGCCGGGCGGCTGCCGCGCCAGCTCTCGGGCGGGCAGCAGCAGCGCGTGGCGCTGGCACGCGCCCTGGTCAACCGCCCCAAGATCCTCCTCCTCGACGAACCGCTCGGCGCGCTGGACCTGAAGCTCCGGAAGGAGATGCAGCTCGAGCTCAAGCACCTGAACCGCCAGCTCGGCATCACCTTCCTGTACGTCACGCACGACCAGGAAGAGGCGCTCACGATGAGCGACCGCATTGCCCTGATGCGCGGCGGCAAGATCGAGCAGCTCGCGAGCGCCCGCGAGATCTACGAGCGCCCCGCCACCCGCTACGTGGCGGACTTCATCGGCGAGACCAACCTGCTCAGGGACGGCGACGGCTGGCTCGCCATCCGCCCCGAGCACATCCGTCCCGGCGAGGGGGGCCCCACCGTCACCGTGACGGAGTGCGTCTTCAGCGGCCAGGTGACGCGCGTCTACGCCACGCTCCCCTCGGGCGAGGCCCTCACCTTCTACTGGCCCCCCGACCGCGCCCTGCCCGGGGCGGGCACCACCGTCGGCGTCACCTGGCCGGCCGAGCGAGCGGTGCGTGTCCGCGAATAGGCCGAGCCGCCGGCGCGCGTTGCTGTTTGCGAGCATCCCCATCGGCTGGGTGAGCCTGCTCCTGCTCCTGCCGTACCTGTTCCTGTTTGCGCACTCGTTCTTCCACCTGGAGAACGGCACGCTGGTGCGCACCTTCACGCTGGAGAACTACCAGCGGCTCGTCGGCACCTCGCTCTACCCCAGCACCATCCTGTTCAGCGCCGGCATCGCGCTCCGCGTGACGCTCGTCTCGCTGCTGCTGGCCTATCCGCTGGCGTACCTGCTGGCCTTCAAGGTGACCAGGCACCGGAACCTGCTCTACATGGCGGTGATCATCCCGCTCTGGGTGAGCTACCTGATCCGGGCGTATGCGTGGAAGATCATCCTGGGGCAGGAGGGGATCCTGAACGGGCTGCTGCAGGCGCTGGGCGTGACGCACGAGCCGCTCTCGGCGCTGCTCTACAGCAAGTGGGCCGTGATGATCGCGCTGGTGCACATCTACGTGCCGTTCACGCTGATGCCCATCTTCGCCGGCCTCGAGTCCATCCCGGCGCTCAAGGACGCCAGCGCCGACCTCTACGCCTCCCGCTGGCAGACCTTCCGCCACGTCATCCTGCCGCTCTCGCTTCCGGGCGTCGTGGCCGGCTGCACCTTCGCCTTCGTCCTCAGCATGGGCGACTTCGTGGCGCCGGTGCTCCTCGGCGGCAACGACAGCGCGCTCATGGTCAGCAACCTGGTGGTGAGCCTCTTCGGCGTGGCCTACAACTGGCCGCTCGGCGCGGCGGTGTCGGTGGTGATGATGCTCATGACCATCACGCTGCTCACCATCGCGCGGCGGCTCGAGGACCGCTGGAGCGGCACCCGCGCCACGGGCGGCTCGTCCACCGGCATGTCCCGGAGCGGGCTCCACGCATGAGCGCCCCCGCCGTGCCCCGCCCCACCGACTGGTGGACGCTGGCGCTCCGCGCCGCCGGGAGCGCCGTGTTCCTCTTCATCTACGGCCCGCTCCTCGTGGTGGTGCTCTACGCCTTCCACGACGCCAGCATCGTGGCGTGGCCGTTCCAGCCCTTCACCCTCCGCTGGTTCGGCGCGCTGGCGCACGACCGCGCCATGCTCGACGCCGCGCTCGCCAGCCTCAAGCTCGCCGTGCTGGCGACCCTGCTGGCGCTCGGCGTCGGGGTGCCGGGGGCCTTTGTGCTGGACCGGCTCGAGTTTCCGGGCAAGGCGGCGTTCGAGCGGCTGGTGCTGCTGCCGCTCATCCTGCCCGGCGTCATCACCGGCGTGGCGCTCCTCACCTTCTTCACCTTCATCGGGCTCTCGCTCTCGAGCGGGTTCCCGTGGATCCCGGGGTGGCCGGTGGTGCTGGGGCACGGCGCGGCGCTCACTTCCATCGTGGTGACGCAGGTGTACGCCCGGCTCCGCCGCTTCGACCGGGTGCTGGAGGAAGCCAGCCAGGACCTCTACGCCGGCCCGCTCGACACCTTCCGTTACGTCACCCTCCCGGTGATCCGCCCCGCCGTCCTCGGCTCGGCGCTTCTCGTCTTCACGCTGAGCCTGGACGAGATCGCGGTGACGTTCTTCCTGGTGGGGCGGCAGAACACCGTGCCGCTCCACATCTGGGGGCTGCTCCGTCGCGGTGTCACCCCGGAGGTGAACGCGGCGGCCACGGTGATCTTCGCGCTGTCGGTGGTGGTGATCGTGGCGTGGGCGCGGCTGATGCGGGAGGAGCGGGGCTAGGCTGGTGACCGCCGTGGTGCCGGGGCGTTGCTCCGGCAACTCGATGCCCAAGATCGAGCGGGTCCGAGTGGCGCTCGGGCCCTACGGGAGCCCGGGAGAGGGGAGGGGTACCTTACGCCGAAGGCAGCGGTGCCTCGAGCGTGGTGCGCACGGCAAGCAGCAGGTCGTCGAGCGAGTAGGGCTTCTGGATGTACCCCACCACGCCCCGGTCCAGCAGGTCGCAGAGCGCGCCGTCCACGCTGTAGCCGCTCGAGAACACCACCGGCAGGTCGGGCCAGCGGGCGCGGAGGCGCTCGAAGGTCTCCTCGCCGCCCAGCTCGGGCATGGTGAGGTCGAGGAGCACCAGGCTCACCTCGGGCCGGCGCGCGTCGAGCAGCGCCAGCGCCTCGAGGCCGTCGCCCGCCAGCAGCACGTCGTAGCCCGCGCGGCGGGGATCCGTTCCGTCACGCTCCGCACGATGGGCTCGTCGTCCACCACCAGGATGGTGCCGCCTGGCGCCCCCGCGGCGCGCGGCACCACCTCCACCGGCGGCGCCTCGCGGCCCACGGCGGGGAAGTACACCGAGATCGTGGTGCCGGCGCCCGGCGTGCTGTGCACGCGGATGGCGCCGTGGTGCGCGCGGACGATGCCGAGCACCGCCGCCAGCCCCAGCCCGCGGCCCTGGAACTTGGTGGTGAAGAACGGGTCGAACATCCGCGCCACCGTCTCCGCGTCCATCCCCGCCCCGCTGTCCCGCACGATGAGCGCCACGTACGGCCCGGGATGCAGCTCGCCCCCCTGCACCGGGCGCGCCGCCGCCTCGGCGTCGAGCACCAGGTGGGTGGTGCGCACGTGGATGGTGCCGCACAGGTCGTTGAGGGCGTCGGAGGCGTTGGTGAGCAGGTTCATGGTCACCTGCCGCACCTGGGTCTGGTCCGCCTCGATGGCGGGGAGCCCGGGCTCGAGCTGGTAGTGCACCGACGCGCGCTTGGAGATGACGGCGCTCAGCAGCTGCCCCGTCTCCTCCACCAGCCGCGACAGGTCGAGCCGCTGCAGCACGAAGCTGCCCTTCCCCGAGTAGGCCAGCAGCTGGCGGGTGAGCTCGGCCGCGCGCCGCGCGGCGGTTTCGATGTCCCGCACCACCCCCGCCGCCAGGCTCGACGGCGGCAGCTCGGCGAGCGCCAGGCTGGCGTTGCCGAGCACACCCATCAGCAGGTTGTTGAAGTCGTGCGCGATGCCGCCGGCCAGCACGCCGAGGCTCTCCAGGCGCTGCCGCTCGTGCACCCGCTCCGCCGCCGCGCCGGCGGCCAGTTCGGCCTGCTTCCGCGCCGTGATGTCCTGCGCAATGCCGGCCAGCCCGATGAGCTCGCCCTCGGCGTCGCGGAAGGCGCGGCCGCGGTCGTGATACCAGGTGAGGCTGCCGTCGGCCTCGATGAGCCGGTATTCGATGTCGAACGCCTCGCCGCTCTGGATGGACGCCTGGGCGGCCGCGCCCACCGGCCCCTGGTCATCGGGGTGCAGCCGGGCCAGGAAGCCCTCGAGCGTGATGGATTCCTCGAGGCCATGGTCGAGGTCGACCGGGTTGTCCGGCCGCGCCGCGCGCCGCACCTGCCGCCGGGCATCCCACTCCCAGGAGAAGAGGCCCGCACCCGCGAGCGCCAGCCGCAGCCGTTCCTGGATGATGGCCAGCTGCTCCACCGCCTTGAGGCGCTCGGTGACGTCGAGCAGGTAGCCGTAGACGTAGCGGGCCTGGCCGCTCTCGGGGCCCAGGTGGGTGTGGTCGTAGACGCGGCGGTACTCGCCGTTCTTGTGGCGGAGGCGGTACTCCTGGTCGAAGCTGGTGGCCCGGCGCGTGGTGTAGCCCTGCGTCTCGGCGCGCACCCGGGCGTAGTCGTCGGGGTGGAGCAGGTCGTCGAACGCCTTCCCCTCCAGCTCCGCCGCCGACCAGCCGAGCAGCTCGGCCACGTTGGGGGAGACCTTGTGGATGGGCCAGCGGTCGGTGTTCACCCACTCGAACAGGACCGTGGGGCCGGTGATGAACAGGTTCCGCTCCGCCTGCAGCTGCGCCACCACACGGAGCCGGTCCAGCGCAAAGGCGGTGTGCGCGGCCACGTTCCGCACCAGCTGCACTTCCTCCGCGTCGAAGGCGTGCGGCTCGGCGTAGTAGATCATGAACTTCCCGATCGTCTGGTTG
>JBGAOL010000232.1:0-6720 GCA_044221825.1 Gemmatimonadales bacterium | reverse complement strand
GCCGGAAGGTGCGCAGGCGGTAGCGGCCGGCCGCGCGATCATACCAGAGGACGCCGAACGCCTGGTGGACCACGATGTCCTGCCCGTCCGGGCCGCGGGCGACACCCCGACCCTCGATCACCACCACGCCGGTATCGGCGCGGAAGCGGACCACCTCGCTGGCACGCGCCTCGGCGCGCCGGTCCCCGGTGCCCATGCGGCCGGTGCCCTCCCAGCGGCCCTCGAGGAAGGCCAGGGCGCGCATCTCGGCGGACGGCGGCGGGGCCGCCTGCTGCGCCCCGAGCGGAGCGGCCAGAAGGATGAAGGGCAACGCCATGCGGGCGGCCTCCCGGACAAGGTGCGGCGCCATCGGTGCTCCCGGTGGGGGTGAGGGGACGGTGTGCCGGTGCCGCAATCTCACCGCGCTTCGCCGGGCGGTCTTGGACGTATCGGCCACCGGCCACATGACACTCGCGGGACCATGCCGCGTAGGGAGCCCCCGATGATGAACCCCGGAACGCCGGTCGCCGTCCCGTCCACCCTGATCTACACCGATCATGCCCCCGCGCCCGCGCTGGCGCGATGGGTGGCGAGCTACTGGAGCGTGGAGATGGGCGCGGCCCGCCCCGGGGACCTGCTCTCCGTCCCGCCGGACGGCTGCATCCACCTCGCCTTCGGTGGCAGCGACCGGGTGCTGCTGGGCCCGCAGGTGGCCCCATTCCAGGTCCCGGTGAGGCCTGGGCTCCGGTGGTTCGGGATCCGGTTCTGGCCGGGCGCCGCGCGTCCGTTCCTCCGGCTGCCCGCAGCCCAGGCGCTCCGGAACGTCGCCCTGCCCGCGGCAGCGGTGGCGGGGCTCGACTGGGTAACCACCCTGGGCCTGCGACTGGCGGGCACCGACGCCCACGCCGTGGCGACCGCCGATGCGGCACTCCTCGCCCTGGTGCCGGCCGCCGAGCCTCCGGATCCCCGCCTCTGGGCTGCGGTGCAGCGGATCCTCCTGGCCACCGGCCCGGGGCCGAGCGTGCGACAGCTGGCCGACGTGGCGGGGATGTCGGAGCGGCACTTCCGGCGCCGCTTCCGGCGCGCGCTCGATCTGTCCCCCAAGGAACTCACCCGGATCTGGCGCTTCCGGCGCTGCGCCCAAACGGCGGCGCAGGTGGCGGAGGCCAACTGGGCCGCCCGCGCCGCCGACCACGGCTTCGCCGATCAGAGTCACCTGGTGCGCGAGTTCCGGAAGCTGGTGGGGCTGGCGCCGGGCGAGTTCGGCCGGCGGACGGCCGCCACGGTGCACCGGCGGATCTGGGCGCCGGACGGCGCCGTCGCGCGCGATTCACTCCCGGGGCAGCGGCCGGACGCCTGACACATGTGAGGCGATGGCCTGCCAGCGCCCCGCCCGCTTGATCAGGATGTTGGTGGACTGGTACTCGTAGCCGCCGCCGGGATCGGACGCGGGCCCGATGACCACCCCCCGGCCCGCCACCACGGCGGTGCCGTTCTCGAACACCTCCAGCCGCCGGATCTCGAACCGGAAGGCCTTGTTGACCATCCGGGTCCGGGAGACGCGCTCGAGCTCCTGGCCCTTGGACGACCATGCCCCATCGGGGCCGACCATCTGGAACTCGTCCGCGAGGATCCGGTCGAGGAGCGCGGGATCGCCCTCCCGATAGGCCCGCGGCCACAGCTCCTCCTTGAGCTGGCGGAGCGTGGCCTCGTCCGGCTGCTGCGCCACGAGCGGGAGCGGGACGAGCGCGACGAGCAGCAGCATGACGGCGTGGCGCATCCAGGTCTCCAGGGGTGGGGGTGGAGCATCGCAGCTTAGCGCACCCGGCCGCGAGGAGCTTGTCGATTTCGGCCCTGCCCCGGGTCTGGCCCCGCCCCCTTGGCGGTTCCGGGTGGCCGCCGTAGCATGGGGTTCCCCTCCTGGAGGCCGACGATGCACGCGCCGCCCCCGCACCACGCGCCCCCGCGCCCCCAGGTGACCGGACCGCGGGTGATCCTGGCCATCGCCGCCGCGCTCGTGGGTGGTGCCGTCGTCATCTTCGGCGGGCCCTATCAGGCGGTGCGTGCCGCCGCCGGACGCGCGCTCCCTGAGGAGATGTCCACCGGGCCGGCGGCCGTGACGAGCTTCCTGACCGCGCTCGGTGAGGCGGGACGGGAGCGCTACGCCACGTTCCAGTACCTGGACCTCCTCAACCCCGTGCTGCTGCCGACCGCGCTGGCGCTGCTGCTCCTGTGGCTGGCCGCGCGTGCCCGGCTGCCTGGACGGCTGGGTCGAGCCCTGCTGCTCCTCCCCCTCACCCTGGCCCTCGCCGATCTCGGCGAGAACCTGCTGCTCCTCGGCGCGATCGGCCGGTACCCCGCCCCAGGCCCGCTCGCGGCGCTGCTCCCCCACCTGACCACGCTCAAGTTCGCGGCGCTCATGGCCACGGGCCCCGTGGCGGTGGTGCTCGTCGGCCTCGCCATCGCGCGCCGGGGGGTGCGACAAGCGGCTTGAGCTGAGGGCAGGCGGTATTCCGCAGTCCCGCCATCGCCTCCTCGCTTTTGGCCGTCACTCCCAAGGGGAACCGGTACTACCCCCTTCTTCCCCTCTCTCGGCGGCAGATTGACCGCCCCGATTTTCGGCATATATTCGGTTCAACGCAGCCGAATAAACCCCGAAAACAGAGGGACCCATGACCACCACCTCCTCCTGGCGCCTCCCCCTCCGCCCCCTGCCGGTCACCCGCGTCAACTCGTTGACCAGCAACCAGATCCGCGTCTGTCCCGAGTGCGCCGGCCCGGTGGTCCACAACTCCGGCTGCATCTCCTGCCGCCAGTGCGGCTGGGGCCGCTGCTCCTGACCGGCTCCCAGGCCCTTCTTCCTTATATCGGAGCCCCCATGGATCCCCGCGTCGCCTCGCTCGCTGCCATCACCCGGCTCAACGGCCGGCTGTTCCACCACTGCCTCGACGGCCTCACCGACGAGGCCGCGCAGGAGCGGCCCGGTCCCCAGGTCAACAACATCGCCTTCGTGGCGGCGCACCTCGTGGACTCGCGCCACTACATGCTGGCGCTCCTGGGCGACGCGCGCCCCAACCCGCTCCCGGCCCCCGAGGGCGGCTTCAACGACATCAGCAAGGTCACCCGCTATCCCACGCTGGCCGAGGTCCGCGCGGCGTGGGATGCGGCGGGCCAGGCGCTCGAGGCGCGGTTCGGCGCGGCCACGGCGGCCCAGCTCGCGGCGCCGCAGGGCGAGGGGTGGCCCATCGAGGAGCACACGCTCTACGGCGTGCTCACGTTCATGGTGCAGCACGAGAGTCATCACGTGGGCCAGCTGGGCCTGCTGCGGAAGGTCGCGGGGCTCGCGGCCATGGCGTACGCCTGAGGAGGGACGCATGACCACCATCGCACCCATCGCGCCGCGCGCCGCCACCGGCCGGCCGGCGGCGGCCCTCGCCCCGCACCTCGTGGCGGTGCTGCGGGAGGCCTTCGAGGGAGTCGCCGAGGGGGAGCGCCGCTTCACCGACCCGCGGCCCGAGGGCGGGCTCTTCGGCACGCTGGCCATGCTCTCCTCGGCGCAGGTGTCGCGGCCCGCGGGCGGGCACGGCGCCACCATCGCGGGGCACGTGCAGCACCTGGCCTTCCGCCTGAGCGCCGGCACCAGCTGGATCCGCGGCGAGCACCGGACGTGGACCTGGGACGAGAGCGGCCAGGTCCGCACCGTGACCGATGGCGAGTGGCTGGGCCTCAAGGCGCAGCTCCGCGAGGAGTACGGCGTGCTCCTCGCCACGCTCGAGCGGCACGCGCTCGACACCGACGAGGCGCTCGACGGCGCCATCGGCGCGCTGGCGCACGCGGTCTATCACCTGGGCGCCATCCACGCGCGGGCGCTCACGCGGCTGGGCTGAGCGAGACGCGCCATGGGCACCGCCCTCGTCAACCAGCTCGACTTCCTCGGCGGCCAGCGCCGGGTGGGGCCCAGCACGCCGCTCCCGGTGCTGGATGAGCGCGAGCGCGGCACCACGTTCCACGAGGTGCCGGTCAAGGCCATCCTCAACTCGCCGGCGGCCACGGGGATGGGGTTCTGGTCGCTCAACCCGTACGTCGGGTGCGAGTTCGGCTGCACCTACTGCTACGCGCGCGAGACCCACAAGTGGGTGGTGGAGCGCCAGACCGGGGACGAGGCGCCGGACGCGGTGACGGCCGAGGAGGCGTTCGAGAAGCAGATCCTGGTGAAGGTCACGGCGGCGGCGGTGCTCAAGCGGACGCTGTTCCCCAAGCGGCTGGCGGGCCAGTCGCTGGTCATCGGCACCGCCACCGACCCGTACCAGCCGGCGGAGCGGCGCTTCCGCCTCACGCGGAGCCTGCTCGAGACGCTGCTCGGCTGGCGGGGGCTCTCGCTCGGGATCATCACCAAGTCGCCGCTCATCGGGCGGGACCTGGACCTGCTGGTGAAGCTGGCGGAGCGGCACGAGCTCACGGTCAACATCTCCATCGCCTCGACGGATGGGGAGCTGCTGCGGCGGCTCGAGGCGCGCTCGCCGGCGCCGCACGCGCGGCTCCGGGCGCTGGCGCGGCTCACGGCGGCGGGGATCCATGCGGGGATGCTCATCGCCCCGATCATCCCCGGCGTCACCGACAGCCGCGAGGCGCTGGGCGCATTGATGAAGGAGGGGAAGGCGGCGGGGGCGCGATTCGCGGTCGGGTCGGCGCTCCGGCTCGGTCCCGCGGCGCGGTCCCGCTTCCTCCCCCACCTGGCGCACGAGTTTCCCGAGCTGGCCCCGCGCTATGCGCGCCGCTATGCCGGCCGCACCTCCGCGGGACGGGACTACACCGACGCCCTCGGCGCCCGCATCCGCTCGCTGCAGCAGGAACACGGCTTCCCCGTCTCCACCAGCCGCCAGCGCGAGCGCGAGCTCAAGGGCCAGGCCAACCACACCGAGAAGCCGGCGCCGCTCGAGGAGCAGTGGACGCTGCTCTAGCGGCGTCGCTGCGGGCGGTGCCGGGGTGAAGGGCGGTGTGACTCAACGCAGAGGCGCAGAGGACGCGGAGGGCCGCAGAGGGATCGAGCCCGGGTTGGCGCGTTGCCGACCCAGGCCCTGGGAATTTTGGGTGGGGCTCCGCGAGAGGGTGGGGGCGTTGCCGGACCCGAACCCACACCCACAAAAATACCACGGGCTCACCCTGCGGTGCGCCCACCATCCCCGGGCAGTTCCTCTGCGGCCCTCTGCGCCCTCCGCGCCTCTGCGTTGAGACACACCGGCCGCCCGTCATGCACCAGCCGCCGGCGACGCCCCGACCCATGCTCCCCCGCCATGTGATCTTCGTGGACCCGCCCGCCTTCTGCACCACGCTCGAGGAGCTGGTGGCGCCGGCGTTGCGTGCGCGGCCCATCGTGGTGGCGGCGCCGGGGGCGGACCGGGCCACGGTGCTGGCGCTCTCGCCCGAGGCGCGGCTGGCCGGGATCACCCGCGGCATGCCCGTGGCCAAGGCCCGCAAGCGCTGCCCCGACCTGGTCCTCCGCCCGCCCAACCCCGCCCTCTACGCCCGCGCCTCGAAGGCGCTGCACGAGATCCTGGCCCGCTACGCGCCCGTCATCGAGCCGCAGGGGTACGGCCATGCCTGGCTCGACGTCACCGGCACCGGCCGCCTCTTCGGCCCGCCGGTGGACGTGGCGGCGCGGATCCTCCGCGAGTCGCGCGAGCGGCTCCGCATCCCGCTGGCCGTGGGCGTGGCGCAGAACAAGCTGGTGAGCCACGCGGCGTCGGAGGTGGTCAAGGAAGCGGAGCACTGGGACACCCGCCGTGCCGAGCTGCTGCTCGACGTGCCGGGCGGCACCGAGGCCCCCTTCCTGGCCCCCGAGCGGGTGACGCTCCTCCCCGAGCTCGACCCCGCCACCCGCGAGCGCCTCGACGACTACCAGCTCGACTGGATCGGCGAGCTGCAACAGGTGGGCGGCGAGGCGCTGGCGCAGGTCTTCGGCCCCCCGGGCCGGCTGCTGGGCCAGCACGCCCTCGGCATCGACGCCCGGCCGGTGCTGCCGCCGGCGGTGAAGGCGGAGTTCCGCGTCACCCACACCTTCGGCGACGACACCAACGACCTGGCCCTGCTCCACCGGCTGCTCCGCCACCAGGCCGAGCGGCTGGGCAGCCGGCTCCGCGCCCGCCAGCTCCATGCCCGGCGGCTCAGCGTGCGGCTGGCCTACGCCGACTACGCCACCCAGCAGCGGAGCGTCGCCCTCGTCCCCTCGGCGCTCGATGCCGAGCTGCTCGCGGCGGCGCGCCGCGCCTTCACCCTGGCCAACACCCGCACCGTGGCGCTCCGCGCCGTGGGCATGACGGTGGACCGCCTGGGCGAGGACGCCCGCCAGCTCGACCTCTGGGGCGACGGGCTGGCGGATGCCCCCGCCGGCGAACTGGCCGTGGCCGCCGGCCTCGCGGTCACCCCGGCCCCCGGCGCCTCCCCGGCCCGGCGGCGAGGCGCCGAGCTCCAGTGGGCCCTCGACCGGATCCGCACCCGCTGGGGCGCCCGGGGCATCCGGGCCGGCGCCTGACCTCACGGCCACGCCGCGGGGCTATTGCGCCGCGGAAGCGGGTGAGAATATTCGGGAAGGAGGACGTCACTCCCTCAGGACCCCGGCCGGGGTCCGCACCCCACCCCCGCAGGAGGCGACCCATGGCTGGCAGCAAGAAGAAGCTCACCGGACTGAAGGGCAAGAAGACCACCAAGGCCTCGGCCGCCGAGGCGGAGGGCGTGCGCGGC
>JBGAOL010000231.1:0-6760 GCA_044221825.1 Gemmatimonadales bacterium | reverse complement strand
GCTGGCCCGGCTGCGCCAGCTCGCCGCCCACGAGGTGGGCCACTCGCTTGGCCTGGCGCACAATTACATCGCGAGCACCCAGGGTCGCGCCTCGGTGATGGACTACCCCCACCCGCTGGTGCGCCTCGCGCCCGACGGCGGCCTGACCCTCGACAGCGCCTACGCCGTGGGGCTTGGCGCGTGGGACAGCGTGGCCATCGCCTACGGCTACATGGATCCGCCGGCGCGCGGCCCGGAGCGCGAGCTGCTGGCCGGCGTCCTGCGCGAGGCCCGCGCCCGCGGGCTCACCTTCCTCACCGATGGCGACGCCCGCCCCGCCGGCAGCGTGCATCCCGAGGCCCACCTGTGGGACAACGGCGTGGACGCCGCCGCGGAGCTGACCCGGGTGATGGACGTGCGCCGGGTGGCGCTCACCCGCTTCGGCGAGACCGCGATCCGTGCCGGCCGCCCATGGGCCACCCTCGAGGAAGTGCTGGTGCCGGTCTACCTGCATCATCGCTACCAGCTCGAGGCGGCGGTGAAGCTGGTGGGCGGGCAGTGGTACAGCTACGCCGCGCGCGGCGATGGCCAGGTGCCGCTGCGCCCTGTGCCCGCCGCCGACCAGCGCCGCGCCCTCAGCGCGCTGCTCCGGACCCTGGCGCCCGCGGAACTCACGCTGCCGCGCTCCGTGCTGGCCCAGCTGCCGCCGCGTCCCAATCTCTGGGACCCCCACCGGGAGCTCTTCCGCCGCACCACGGGGCTGGCCTTCGACCCGGTGGCGCCCGCAATGGCGGCGGCCGACCTCACCGTCGCGCTGCTCTTCAACCCCGAGCGCGCGGCGCGCCTGGTGGTGCAGCCCGCGCTCGCGCCCGGCGCGCCGGGCCTCGCCGACGTGATCAAGGCGGTGGTCGGCGCGGCGTTCGGGCCCACCCCGCGCGATCCCTACGAGGCCGAAGTCGCGCGCGGGCTCCGCTACGTCGTGGCCGATCGCCTGGTCCGCCTCGCGGCCGGCGCCGACCTGCCCCAGGCGCGCGCGGTGGCCCTCGCCGAAGTGGAATCGCTGCATCGCCGGATGGAGGCCCTGCGCGCCCGGCCCGCCGCCAGCGCCGCAGACCGGGCCCAGGCCCTCGCGCTGGCGGGCGACCTGCGCCGCTTCCTGGAGCATCCACGCGGACCGGCCGACGCCGCCCCGGCCCCGCTGGCACCGCCGCCCGGCAGCCCCATCGGCGACGAATGACGACCCCGGCCACCGCCCTCGGCTGTCCCAGCCGCGGCACGCCGGCCGGCGCGGCGTTCGCCCGGCGGATCCTCGCCCTCTTCGGGTGGAGTGTGGCGGGCGCCATGCCCCCGCTGCCGCGCTTCGTGCTCATCGTGGCGCCGCACACGTCCAACTGGGACTTCCCGATCTGCATCCTGGCGATGTTCGCCATCCGCTTCCGGCTGAGCTGGCTCGGCAAGCACACCCTCTTCCGCTGGCCGGTGGCGGGGCTGCTGCACTGGCTCGGCGGCGAGCCGATCGAGCGCAGCGCGGCGCACGGCACGGTGGGCGCCGCCATCGACCGCTTCCAGGCCCGTGACCAATGGGTCCTCGGCATCTCCCCCGAGGGCACCCGCAAGCGGGTGGAGGAGTGGAAGACGGGGTTCCACCGCATCGCCGTCGGCGCGGGGGTGCCGATCGTGCCCGTGGCGCTCGACTACTCGCGGAAGGTGGTCGACATCCTCGCCCCGGTCTGGCCCACCGCCGACGCCGATGCCGACATCCGCGCCATGCGCCGCATGTTCCACCCGCACATGGCCCGCTTTCCCGATCGCTACGTGCGGCCGCCGGAGGACCCGGCGTGAGCGGGACGGGCGACGCGCCGGCCATGGCGCGCTTCCTCGCGAGCCTCGAGCTGGATTACGCCCGCTGGCGCGAGGGCGACGGATACGACCTCGAGGCGCTGCGCGCCCTCACCCCTTCGGAGCAGGAGGTAGCGCTCGCCCTGCTGCGGGAGCGGGTCGACGGGCCGGGCGCCGGCTGGCGCGAGGTGGAGGCGGTGGCCGCCCTGATCCTCCCGGCCGCGGTGCGCTTCCTCCGCGAGCTGGAGTGGCATGACGTGGCCGAGATCCGCCTGCGGGCCGCGGAACTGGCGCCGGACGGCGCGCGGCGCGGCACCGTGGAGCGCGAGGTGCTGCGCCTGCTCCGCGACCCGGCCACCGACATCGGTGCCGACGCGTTGATGCGCCGGGCCGAAGAGCACCCCGAGCCGGCCATCCGTGAGGCGCTGCTCTGGTGCGCGGTCGATGGCGCCCCGCACCTCCGGGTCCACGCCGCGGCGCTCGCGCTCTACCTGGCCGGCGGCGCCACGGAGGCGTTCGACTGGGCGCACCGCCCCCTCTTTCTCCGCTTCGGCGAGCAGCCCCGGGAGGAGCGGCTGGCGGCCCTGGCGGAGCTGGTGGGGCGCATGGAACGTGGATCACCGCCGGGTTAGACTACCGGCGGCATCGTAGGTCGACGCCCCCACAGCCCATCACCCCCTGCCCGCGCGCTCCGTCCTGCGCGCCGACGGATCTCCCATGGCTACCCGCCCGCTCGGCATCGGATTCATCGGCTCCGGCTTCAACGCCCGGTTCCACATGCAGGCCTTCCGCGCCGTCCGCGACTGCGAGATCCGGGGGGTGTGGAGTCCCAATCGGAAGAATGCCGAGGGCGCCGCGGCCTACGCCCGCGAGCTCGACATCGGCCCCTGCCGGCCCTACCGCTCCATCGCCGAGATGGTGGTCGACCCGCTGATCGACGCCGTCTGGCTCTGCGGCCCCAACCAGGCCCGGGTGGAAAACGTCGAGGAGCTCACCGACCCGATCATGCGCGGCCACGCCGAGCTGGCCGGCATCGCCTGCGAGAAGCCGCTGGCGCGGAATGTCGCCGAGGCGAAGAGTATCTTCGGGATGGTCCGGAAGGCCGGCCTCAAGCACGGCTACCTCGAGAACCAGGTGTTCGCGCCGCAGGTCGAGACCGGGCGGATGCTGCTGTGGGCCCGCGGCGCGGCGACCACCGGCCGGCCGTACCTGGCCCGCGCCGCCGAGGAGCACAGCGGCCCCCACATGCCGTGGTTCTGGCGCGGCGGGCTGCAGGGTGGCGGGGTGCTCAACGACATGATGTGCCACTCCGCCCTGGTGGTGCGGCACCTGCTCACCGAGCCGGGGCAGTCGCTCAACACCGTGGTCCCCAAGCGGGTCACCGCGCACATCGCCAGCCTCAAGTGGTCCCGGCCCGCCTACGCGAAGAAGCTCAAGGCCACGATGGGCAAGGACGTGGACTACGCGAAGCAGCCCTCGGAGGACTTCGCCAGCCTGATGGTGGAGTTCGAGACGGCGGACGGCCACACCGTGCTGGGCGAGGCCAGCACCAGCTGGAGCTTCGTGGGGGCCGGCCTGCGGCTCTCCGCCGAGCTGCTCGGCCCGGAGTACTCGATGAGCTGGAACACCCTCGACAGCGGGCTCAAGCTGTTCTTCAGCCGCGAGGTGAAGGGGCGCGCCGGCGAGGACCTGGTGGAGAAGCAGAATGCCGAGGTGGGGCTCATGCCCGTGGTGGCGAGTGAGGCGGCCGCGTACGGCTACGAGGCGGAGAACCGGCACTTCGTCCGGGTGTTCCAGGGCAAGGCAGACCCCATCCTCACCTGGGATGATGGCCTCGACGTGGTGCGGATCCTGATGGCGGCGTACCAGAGCGCGGAACAGGGGCGGACCCTCGACTTCCCCCCGCGGGGGCTCGACACCTTCGTTCCGGCGGTCGCAAAAGGGACCTGGAAGCCCTGATCCGGGCCCGGTTCCGGCATCACCCTTGCCCTTCCTGACCCGGGGGGCCCCCCGTGGGCCCCCGGGTACCCCCTGAACCTGTGATCTTCGCCACGGGCGTTGCATTCCGCAGCCCCCGAGGCTTGGGCCGTCGTGGCGTCCACGCCACGGGGCCGTCCTGGAGCGGCAATGCCCGAGCGGATGCCGATGGACCGACCCAGCGGACCGGAGGCCGTGATCGGCATCCGGCCCACACCGGGCGTCTGGACCGTGGCCACCGCCGCCTACGCCGTGCTGTACGTCACCTTCGAGCGCAGCGGGGCCGGCACCGAACCGCTGCGTGACCTGGTCAGCAACCTCGCCTTCCTGCCGCTCAACCTGCTCGTCGCCACGCTCAACCTGCTCGCCTCGCGTCACGCCTCGCTCGACATCGGGGTCCGCCGTGCCCTGCGGCTGCTGGGTATCGGGGCCGTGATGGTGCTCATCGGCAACCTGATCTCGGTCAGCTACTTCTTCAGCCGCGGCGAGAGCCCCGGCGTGTCGTGGGCCGACCCGTTCTACCTGGCCGACAGCGGCTTCACGCTGGCGGCGCTGCTCTCCTTCCCGCTCATCCGGCGCACCCGGCTCGACGGCTGGAAGTTCGTCATCGACGCGGCCACCGTGCTGGTGGGCGGCGGGCTCGCGATCTGGTTCCTGGCCATCCGGCCCGGCATGGACGCGAGCGTCACCAGCCTCACCGACCGGGCGCTGGCGCTGGCCTACCCGATGGCGGGCCTGCTGCTGCTGCTCGGCGTCACGATGACGCTGCTGCGCCGGCCCCTCGACGGCAACCGCCGCGCGTTCCACGTGCTGATCGCCGGCGTGGTGCTGAGCATCGTCGCCGACCTGACCTTCGACCTGATCGTGGCGCAGGCCGGCGAGCGGATCATGGGGTGGATCGACGCCGTCTACCTGATCGTCTACATCCTGCTGGTGGCCAGCGCGGAGATGTACTGGGCCCACCCGGTGCCCGCCGGCAGCCCCGCGGTCCCGGGCCGCACCCGGCGCCAGCCCTCGAGCCTGCTCCCCTACCTGGCCGTGGGCGCGACCTACGGCCTGCTGCTCGGCGTGACGGTGCAGCCCTGGGTGGACCCGGTGAGCCCGATCGCGGCCGCGGCGGTGGCCATCACCGCGCTGGTCGTCGCCCGGCAGCTGCTCACCGTGCGGGAGAACGTCCAGCTCATCGCCGAAGCGGCCGCGCGCCGCAACGAGGCGCGCTTCCGCGCCCTGGTGCAGCACGCCTCCGACGTGATCCTGGTGGTGCGCGGGGACCTCACCATCCGCTTCGCCAGCCCGTCGGTGGCGCGGGTGCTCAAGCTCGACCCCGCCGGCATCACCGGGCAGCCGCTGGCCGACGTGCTCGACGCCGACATCCGGGACGCGGCGCTGGCCTTCCTGCGCGCCGCGCTCCGCACCCCCGGTGTCACCCCGGCGGTCGAGTGGCGCTTCCAGGGCAGCCGCGCCGCCCCGCTGCACGTGGAGGTGATCGCCAGCAACCTCCTGGCCGAACCCGACGTGCGCGGCCTGGTGCTCAACCTGCGCGACGTGAGCGAGCGCAAGCAGCTGGAGCAGCAGCTCACCCACCTCGCCTTCCACGACCCGCTGACCGGCCTCGCCAACCGCGCCCTCTTCCGCGACCGGGTGAGCCACGCCCTGGCCCTCTCCCGGCGGCAGGGCACGGCCATCACGGTGATGTTCCTCGACCTCGACGACTTCAAGCAGGTCAACGACAGCCTGGGCCACGCCGAGGGCGACCAGCTCATCGCCGCCGTGGCGGAGCGGCTGCAGGCCTCGGCGCGGAGCGCCGACACCGTGGCCCGCTTCGGCGGCGACGAGTTCGCCATCCTCCTCGAGGACCCGCCGGGCGGCACCGGGCACCAGGCGCTCTTGGAGCGGCTCACCCGCGCCCTGGCGCGGACCTTCCCGCTCGCCGGCACCGAGCTGTACGTCACCGCCAGCATCGGGATCGCCACCGCCACCGGCGAGGAGAGCGCCGACGACCTCCTGCGCAACGCCGACATGGCCATGTACACCGCCAAGCGGCGCGGCAAGGGGCGCTGCGAGACCTACCAGGCGCACATGTACGCCGACCTGCGGCAGCGGATGGAGATGGAGCTCGCCCTGCGCGCGGCGATCGAGCGGGAGGAGCTGCACCTCGTCTACCAGCCGATCTACGACCTCCGGAGCCGGCAGCTGCACGGCGTGGAGGCGCTGGTCCGCTGGGACCACCCCCGCTACGGCTCCATGCTGCCGCAGCAGTTCATCCCGCTGGCGGAGGAAACGGGCCTCATCGTGGACCTGGGCGGCTGGGTGCTGCGGCGGGCCTGCTGGCAGCTGCGCCAGTGGCGCGAGCTCCACCCGACGGTCCCGCTCACCATGGCGGTGAACGTCTCCAGCCGGCAGCTGCACGAGCTCGACATCGTGCAGGAGACGGTGCGCGCCCTGCAGGAGTCGGGCGTCGACCCGGGCGCGGTCGTGCTGGAGATCACCGAGAGCGTGCTCATGCAGCAGACCGGCTCCGCCCAGGCCCGCCTGCAGCAGCTCAAGGCCCTCGGGGTCGGGATCGCCATCGACGACTTCGGCACCGGCTACTCCTCGCTCAGCTACCTGCAGCGGTTCCCCATCGACATCCTCAAGCTGGCGCGCCCCTTCGTCGAGGAGATCGCCGGCGGCGACGACCGGGCCGCCCTTCCCCGCGCCATCCTCGGACTGGGCCAGGCGCTGCGGCTCCGCACCGTCGCCGAGGGCGTGGAGCGGCCCGACCAGTGCGCCGCGCTCGCCGCCATGGGCTGCGACCTCGGCCAGGGCTACTACTTCTCCGTCCCGCTCCACCCCGACGAGGTGCGCCGCCTGCTGGCGAGCGGCACCGCCATCGCCACCCCGGCCTGACATCGACGGGCACCGACGCGACACGACCCCCGGGGCGCGGGGGTCGTGGGGCGGGGCGCGAAAGGTGGGTGTGGCC
>JBGAOL010000230.1:0-6757 GCA_044221825.1 Gemmatimonadales bacterium | reverse complement strand
GTGGGCAGGAGCTGCAGCACGCGCGCCAGGGCGCCCCAGCCCCCGCCGATCCGCTCGGCGATGCGGAGTGCGGCGGTGCTCCGCGTGAGCACCCGGCCGTCGGCGGCCTTGAGGACAATGCTGTCGGGGAAGCGGGCGCGGTCGGCGGGCGGAAAGGTGGCCTCGAAGGTGGGCCCCTGGAGCGCGGCGTAGCGGAAGCGGCTCCCTTCGGGGTCGCGCGCCAGCGCGAACTTCACGGCATGGTGACAGAGGCCGCAGGTGCCGTCGTAGAAGAGCAAGTCGGGCTCAGGCGTCACGGCGCCTCCGGTGAGGGTGAAGCCGTCGAGCGGGCAAGGGAGTCGCGCGGGGGACGATCGCGAACGCATTGCCGCGAGCCCCCCTCCCGATGGGGACAGCGTCCACGGTGGCCCGGCGCCAACGTCCCCGTTTCCGCCATGCCGCATCACCGCACATCGCGAGGCCCGATGGCTATATTGCTGACACCCATGACCGCCCGCAATTCCCTGGGCCTGCTGGACCTCGTCGATCGAGGCGCAGGTTTCATCCGCCGCCGCCAGTTCAGCTACCTCCCCGAAGACGGGGACCTCTACGTCTCCCCCAAGCTGGTCTCCCAGTACGGGCTCCGCCCGGGCGACGAGATCGAGGGAGCGGAGGGCCGCCCGCAGGGGCGGGGCCGCGCGGCGCCGCTCGAGACGGTCACGGCCATCAACGGCCGTCCGCCGAGTGAGCTGCGCCAGCGCCCCCAGTTTGCCAGCCTCGGCGCGGTCCATCCCGACGAGCGGCTCAAGCTCGACTTCGGCCTCCGCCGCGGTGGCACCCCCGACTATACCAACCGCGTCATCGACCTGCTGTGCCCCTTCGGGAAGGGGCAGCGCGCCCTCATCGTGGCACCCGCCAAGGCCGGCAAGACCATGGTGCTCCAGTCGGTGGCCGAGGGCGTGGCCCGGAACCACCCGGACGCCACCCTCCTCATCCTGCTGGTGGACGAGCGCCCCGAAGAGGTCACCGAGATGGAGATGGTGGGCTTCGGCGAGGTGATCGCCTCGAGCTTCGACTTCCCGGCGGAGCGGCACGTGGCGGTGGCGGAGCTGACCCTCGAGCGCGCCCGCCGCCGGGTGGAGCAGGGCGAGGACGTGGTGCTCATCCTCGATTCCATCACCCGCCTGGCCCGCGCCTACAACACCGTGGAGCGCGGCACCGGCCGCACCATGAGCGGCGGCCTCGACTCGAGCGCACTCGAGAAGCCCAAGCGCTTCCTCGGCAGCGCCCGCAAGATCGACGAGCGCAAGGGCGGCGGCTCGCTGACCATCATCGGCACGGCGCTGGTGGACACCGGCAGCAAGATGGACCAGGTGATCTACGAGGAGTTCAAGGGCACCGGCAACAGCGAGCTCACCCTGAGCCGCGAGCTGGCCGACCGCCGCATCTTCCCGGCCATCGACCTCAAGATGAGCGGGACCAGGCGCGAGGAGCTGCTCCTCTCGCCCGAGCTGCTGAACGTGGCCCAGAACCTCCGCGCGCGGCTGGCACCGATGAGCAACATCGACGCCATGCAGCAGGTGCTGCAGCTCATGCGGCGGACGGCGGTGGATGCGGAGCTCGCGTTGTAGGGGAAAGCTCGGCGGGTGTTCACCGCAGAGGCGCGGAGGCGCCGAGGGCCGCAGAGGAACTGCCCCGGGGCGGGTGGGCTCACCACAAGGTGAGCCCACCATGTTTTTGTGGGTGTCCGTTCGGGTCCGGCAACATCCCCACCCTCGCTCGGAGCCCCACTCAAGACATCAGTGCCCGGGTCGGCAACGCCACGATCCGGGCTCGCTGCCCTCTGCGGCCCTCCGCCTCCGCGGATGCGGAGCTGTCGTTGTAGGCGCCGCCCGGCGCTACAGCCGCATCCGCCGCACCAGCGCCCCGAACCGCGGGTCCCCCCGCACCGGATCGAACAGCGGATCCACCTTGAGGTACACCAGCCACCCCCGCCGCTCCGCGTACGCCCGCTCCATCGCCGCGAAGGCCGCATCGTAGTCGCCGAGGCCCAGGGCCAGCTTGGCCTGGTCGGTGGGGGAGACGTAGCCGCGGGCCTCGAGCGCGCGCAGGCGCGCCGCCACCTCGAGCGCGGCGTCGTGGCGGCCCTGCTTCATGCGGACGCGCGCCAGCGTGGCGTAGGCGTGGGTGAAGTCGGGCTCGAGCTGGAGCGCCTCGTGCAGCGCGCCCTCGGCGCCCGCCAGGTCGCCCGCGGCCTCGCGCGCGAGGCCGAGGAGCGCGTAGGTCTCGGTGGCCTCGGGGTTCATCACCAGCGCGCGCTCGATCTGCCGCACCGCGCGCGCCGGCTGCCGCGCCACCAGGTAGAGCCAGCCGAGCGTGCGGTGGATGGACACCGAGGCTGGGTCCAGCTCCACCGCGCGTTCCCCCTCCGCCACCGCTTCCGCCAGCCGCGCCATGGCCGCCAGGTACCAGCTGTGCCACTGCCGCGCCACCGAGTAGCGCGGGTCCAGCTCGATGGCACGCCGGAATGCGCGCCCCGCCCGGGGCCAGTCCCAGTCGTGGATGAACGTCACCCACGCCAGGGACGTATGCGCCTCCGCCACCGTGTCGTCGAGCTCGATGGCCCGCTCGGCGAGCTGACGGGCGCGCTCCAGCCCCTCGCCCACCGGCGCCGCGCGGTAGTCCACGCCGAGTGCCCACGCGTCCGCCAGGCCGGCGTAGGCCAGCGCGTACTGCGGGTCCAGGCGGATCGCCTCCTCGAAGCAGCGGATGGCGGACGCCACGCTCTCGGCCGTCCGCCGGTTCCATGCGTAGCGGCCGCGGAGGTAAAGGTTGTAGGCGGCCAGGTTCGTGGTGCCGTGGCGTGGCGCCGGGACGCCGGCCGCCGCCGTCCGGCCGGTGGCGCGCGCCTCCAGCGCCGAGGCCCGCGCGGCCAGCTGCTCCCGGAGCCGGGCAATGATCGTGGCGGTGAGCCGGTCCTGCAGGGCGAAGAGATCCTGGTCGTCGGCGTCGAAGCGGTCGGACCAGAGCAGCGTGCCCTGCCCCGTCTCGGTGAGCTGCGCGGTGATGCGGAGCCGCGAGCCCGCCTTCCGCACCGACCCCTCGAGCAGCGCCGCCACGCCGAGCAGCCGCCCCACCTGCCGCACGTCGGGCACCTGCCCCTTGAGCGCAAACGAGGAGCTCCGCGACGCCACCGTGAGCCCCGGCACCTGCGCCACCGCGTTGATGAGCTCGTCGGTCATGCCGTCGGCGAAGTACTCGCTGTCGGGGTCGGCGCTGGCGTTGGCAAAGGGGAGCACGGCGAGGCTCCACGCGGCCGGCGTGCCCGCCGGGGTGTCGAGCCCCGACAGCGGTGTCACCAGCGCCTCGGCGAAGTCGGCCATGGTGGCGAAGCGCTTGGCCGGGTCCTTCTCGAGGGCGGTGAGGAGCGCGCACTCCACCGCGGCCGGTACCTCGGGGCGGAGGCCGCGGAGCGGGGGCACCGCCTCACTCAGGTGCCGTGTCATGGTGGCGCGCGCCCCGGTGCCGGCGAAGGGCGGCTGGCCGGTGAGGAGTTCGTAGAGCACGCAGGCCAGGCTGTACTGGTCGCTCCGGCCGTCGAGGTCGGGGTCGGCGCTGGCCTGCTCCGGGCTCATGTACATCGGCGTGCCGACGGCCACGCCGGGGCCGGTGACGGTGGCGTCGTCGCAGGTCTTGTCCATGATGCCGCGCGCCACGCCGAAGTCGGCCACCAGCGGCTCGCCCTCGTGGAGCAGGATGTTCTCGGGCTTCAAGTCGCGGTGCACGATGCGGCGGCGGTGGGCGTAGTCGAGCGCGGCCGCCACGGTGCGGATGAGGCGAAGGGCCTGGTCCACCGGCAGCACCCGCTCCTTCTGGAGCCGGGTGCGGAGCGAATCGCCCGAGAGGCGCGGCATTACGTAGTAGAGCAGCTCGGCCTGCGCCAGGTAGCCGGGCTCGGTGTACGGCACGGTGCCGGAATCGTACAGCGGCAGGATGTGCGGGTGGGTGAGCGTCGCCGCGTAGCGGATCTCGCGCAGGAAGCGCTCGGCCAGCTCGGGATCGGCCAGGAGGTTGGGGCGGATCACCTTGAGGGCCACGTCGCGGTCGTGGCGCAGGTCGCGCGCCGCGTAGACGCAGCTCATCCCCCCGCGGCCGATCTCGGCACCCACGGTGTAGCGTCCGGCCAGGCCGGCCTCGAGGGCGGGGATGGGATTGAAGGTCGTCACGCCACGAAGCTACAGCGGTGGCTCGGCGGTCACTACCCGGATCTGGCGGCCGAACTGCCGACGTCGCGAATCCGGCCGCTCGTCAGGTGCCGGGCCGCTGTGCCGGCGCCGGCTCGCGCCGCCAGAGCACCCGGCCGTCGGCGGCGCGCACCTCCTTCACCACCACGCCCTCCTCCGAGGTGCCGCCGAGCGTCACCTCGGCGCTGCCGAAGTAGTCGCGGGTGCCGGGATCGCGCCGGCCGCTCCACGGCAGCCGCCGCGCGATGGGCGCCGTGATCCGCCAGCCCGTCATCACCGGCGTGCCGTCGGCCAGCCGGGCAAAGGTGAGCTCGCCGCCGGCACCGTCACGCGGGACCCACTTCCAGAGATTGGCGTAGCGGTACTCGAGCCGCACCAGCGCACCGTTCCGCCGGTCGAGCCAGAGCGTTCCTTCGATGTCGGGCAGCGTCCGCCCGCGCGCCGGCGCAAAGCCCACGCCGAGCAGGTGCCGCTCCCGCCGCGGCGCGGCCACCAGCCGGAAGCAGTGGGTGCGCAGGAAGGCGTCGCTGAAGAAGGCCGCCACGTCGGGGCCGTAGTACGTGGGGCCGATCAGCGTGTCGTGCACCTGCACGAAGCCGGTGGCCGCCAGGCTCTCGGCCGGGAGCGATGTCACGGGCCAGGCGCCCTCGCTCTCGGTGGGGTAGGTGTCGAGGAAGGTGACGTGACCGCCCGCGTCGTAGCGCCGCCGCGTGAGGGTGCCCCGGTAGGTGATCCCGCCGCGCCCGCCGCCGAGCAGCCCGAGTGAGGTGCGCGCCTCGTCCCAGACCAGCGCCACGCGGCGGTCGGTCTCCGGGCGGGCCTGGCAGGGGTTCGTGCCGGTGACCTCGATCTCCGCGAGCAGCACCGGCACGCCGGCCACCAGGAAGGTCATGGCCAGCTCCTGGCCGGCCGCCAGCGTGAAGCTGTCGGAGAGCCACGGCCGGTAGCCGATGCGGAGTGCCCGGAGCCGGTAGCGGCCGGGCGGCACCTCGGGGAGGCGGAAGCGGCCCTGCTCGTCGCTCACCACGGCGCTGGCCACCACGCGCGTGGAGTCGAGCAGCTGCGCCAGGCCGCCCTCGATGGGCCGGCCCGAGACCTCCTCGTGCATGGTGCCGCGCACCACCTGCGCCCCGAGCGGGGCGCCGGCGCCGAGGAGCAGGAATGACAGCGCGAGCGTCCGTCGCAAGCACGACGAACGCTCGCGCCGCGCCGCCGGTGTCGCCGCCTCAGCCCTCGTAGAAGCGCCCACCCCGCGCCGCCATGTCCACGAGCGTCTGGCACGGCGCAAAGCGCATCCCGCAGGCCTGCTCGAGCTGCCGCAGCACCTCCACCACCTTGGCGGCGCCGAGGTCGTCGAGGTAGCGGAGCGGCCCGCCCCGGAACGGCGGGTAGCCGATGCCGAAGATGGCGCCGATGTCGCCGTCACGGGCGTTCCGGACCACGCCCTCGCCGAAGGCCATGGCGGCCTCGTTGAGCATGGAGTAGACCAGGCGCTGCTCGATGAGCGCCGTGGTGGCCGGCGCCGCGGGGCGGACGCCGAGCAGGTCGTAGATGGTCTCGTCGGGGCCGGTCTTCTCGCCGTCGTGGTAGTGGTAGAAGCCCTTGCCGTTCTTCCGGCCCAGGCGGCCGTCGCCGAGCACCTTGGGGAGGAGCGGCGAGGGGGCCAGCCGCTCGCCGAACTGCTCGTGCATCACCTTGGCCGCCTTGGCGCCCACGTCGAGGCCCACCTCGTCGAGCAGCGTGATCGGGCCCACTGGGAAGCCGAACTTGACCATGAGCTTGTCGATGAGGTCCATGGGCACGCCCTCGCCCAGGATGTAGCCCGCCTCGTTCATGTACGGCAGCAGGATCCGGTTCACCCAGAAGCCGGGCCGGTCCCGCACCACGATGACCGTCTTGCCGAGCCGGCGGCCGAAGTTCACCGCCGTGGCGATCACCTCCGGCGCCGTGGCATCGGTCGGGATCACCTCGAGCAGCGGCATCCGGTCCACGGGCGAGAAGAAGTGCATGCCGAGCACCTGGCCCGGCCGGCGCGCCTGGGCGGCGATGTCGCTGATGGGGATGGTGGAGGTGTTCGTGGCGAAGATCGCGTCCGGCGGGGTGGCCGCCTCGGTGTCGGCCAGCACCTTGCGCTTGAGCGAGAGCTCCTCGAACACCGCCTCGATGACGAGGTCGGTGCGCTGGAAGCCGGAATAGTCGGTGGTGCCGGAGAGGAGTGCCGCGAGCCGCTGGAACTCGGGTCGCGTGATGCGGCGCCGCTTGAGGCGGCCGGAGAGGATGTCCGTGGCCGCCTTGAGCCCCTTCCCCACCCGCGGCAGCTCGGTGTCCTTGAGCCGCACGTCCACGCCCGCCGTGGTCACCGCCGTCCCGGCGATCCCCGCGCCCATGAACCCAGAGCCGATGACACCGAGCCGCGCCACCGGCTTCGGCTTCGCCGTGACGCCCGGCGGGAGGCCGTCGTCCTTCTTGAGCGCGTTGGTGGCAAAGAAGATCCCGATGAGCTTCCGCGACACGTCGGTGACCGCCAGCTCGCC
>JBGAOL010000229.1:0-6791 GCA_044221825.1 Gemmatimonadales bacterium | reverse complement strand
GGCAAAGCGATCGCGATCCGACGGCGTGATGGCGGCGAGCAGGGTGAGCGCCGTGGCCGGGTCCTTCCGGTCGCGAAGCGCGGACTCGGCCTGCAGGAGCTGGATGGCAGCATCGCCCGGGCGCTGGCGGGCCAGTTCGTCGATGAGCCGCGCGGCCTCGGCGCTGTCGCCGGCCTGGCGCTTGGCGCGGGCCTGCTGGTAGAGGCCGGCCACGAGGAGACGGGTCACGTCCTCCGGGTCGCCGGAGCGGGTGCCCACACCCCCGGCGTACGAGTAGACCAGCTCCCCGCCGTGCTCTCCCGCCTCGTAGAGGTAGAAGCAGGCCGCGAGGCCCACGGCCGCGGAGCCGATGCGCAGGAATTTCGCCTTGTCGCTCCGGGCCAGCGCCACGCCCGCCACCTCGACGAGGGCGATGAGCACGAAGAGGTTGCGCGCCATCTCGCCCGCTTCCTCGTGCTCGTGGACCACCTCGCGCGCGCCGGGGATGCGCTCCGGGATGCCGTGCGCCTGCTCCCCCGACTCCGTGGCCACGAAGCTGGCGCCGGCCGTGAGTATGAGGAGCGCGGTGGCCGCCGGGCCCGTCCATGCCGCCTTCCCCGTCAGCGAGACGATCCGGAACAGCACCCCCACGATGCCGAGGGCGACGACGAAGTGAACCACCTGGGGATGCAGCGCGGCGATATCGGGCATCGGGCAGACCGGGGCTGGGGGGAGGGAAGGGGATCCGGGCGTGAAGATGTCGCGTTTCCCCGACTGAGGCCAGCCCGCCCGCTTGGCGTGGCGGCCCGGGCGGGCGTAGAATGAGCGGCAACCTGGAGGATGCATGCACGCCCTCGCCGGCCAGCCGGCCCCCGCCGACCAGCTCATTGACGTTGCCGCACTCGAGCGGGCCTACGCCGAGCGCACCCCGGACGTCGGGCAGCCGGGGGAGCTGGTCAGCTTTGGCACCAGCGGCCACCGCGGATCTCCCTTCGACGGGACCTTCACCGAGGCCCACATCCTGGCCACCACCCAGGCCATCGTGGAGTTTCGCGCGGGGCAGGGGATCACGGGGCCGCTGTACATCGGGAAGGACACGCACGCGGCGTCCGGGCCGGCGGAGCGCACGGCGCTCGAGGTGCTCGCGGCCAACGCCGTCACCGTGGTGATCCAGGCCGGGGGTGGCTACACGCCGACGCCGTCGGTCTCCCGCGCCATCCTGCGCTGGAATGCGGCGCATCCCACGGGCCCGCGCGCGGACGGGATCATCATCACGCCCTCGCACAACCCGCCGCGCGACGGCGGCTTCAAGTACAACCCGCCCAACGGCGGCCCCGCCGACACCGACGCCACCGGCTGGATCCAGGACCGCGCCAACGTGCTGCTCCGCGAGGGCAATCGCGGCGTGGCGCGCATGGCGTACGCCTCCGCGCTGGCCGCCGGCACCACGCGGCAGGAAGATTTCCTGGGCCCGTATGTCGAGGAGCTGGCGGGCGTGCTGGACCTCGGTGCGGTGCGCGCCGCCAAGGTCCGCCTCGGCGTGGACCCGCTCGGCGGCTCGTCGCTGGCGTACTGGCCCCGCATCGCCGAGCGCTTCGGGCTCGACCTCACGGTGGTCAATGACCGCGTGGACCCCACCTTCGGGTTCATGACGCTGGACCACGACGGCAAGATCCGCATGGACTGCTCCAGCCCGCAGGCCATGGCGGGGCTGGTGGCGCTCCGCGACCGCTTTGCCGTGGCGTTCGGGAGTGACCCCGATGCCGACCGGCACGGGATCGTGACACCGTCGGCCGGCCTCCTCAATCCCAACCACTACCTGGCGGTGGCCATCGACTACCTGCTGCTGCACCGCCCAGGGTGGTCGCCGCAGGCGGCGGTGGGAAAGACGCTGGTGTCGAGCGCGCTCATCGACCGGGTGGTGGCGCGGCACGGGCGGCGGCTGCTCGAGGTGCCCGTCGGCTTCAAGTGGTTCACGCCGGGGCTGTTTGACGGCAGCGTGTGCTTCGGCGGCGAGGAGAGCGCGGGCGCGAGCTTCCTGCAGCAGGACGGCCGCGTGTGGACCACCGACAAGGACGGGCTCCTGCTCTGCCTGCTCGCGGCCGAGATCACCGCCGTCACGGGCGATGATCCTGGCGTGCACTATCGCCGCCTCACGGCGGAGCTCGGCGCGCCGGCCTACACGCGGATCGACACGCCGTGCACAGCCGCGGAGAAGGCAGGGTTCAAGCGGCTGGTACCGGCGGCAATCACGGCGGGCACGCTCGCCGGCGATGCGATCACCGCCAGACTCACGTCGGCGCCGGGGAACGGGGCGGCCATCGGGGGGCTCAAGGTGACCACGGCCGAGGGGTGGTTCGCGGCGCGGCCGTCGGGGACCGAGAACGTGTACAAGCTGTACGCGGAGAGCTTCCGGGACGCGGCGCACCTGGGGCGGATCGTGGAGGAGGCGCGGGGGATGCTGGCGGGGGTCCTGCGCCACCGCCCCGGGGAGGCGCCACGGCCGCCCGGCCTCGGTGGGGGAGCTGGGATGTGTTAGGCGTGACTAGGCGTGGTTGGTTGGCGGGCACCACGTGCGATCCCGTTTCCTGGAGCGGCCATGACCTGGGCTGAACTCGTCTCGGCGCTGCACCTCGACCTGCTCGGCAGCCTCCTCGTGGCCACGGTGCTTGGGGCGGCCGTGGGGCTCGAGCGGGAGCTCAAGGCCAAGCCGGCGGGGCTGCGCACCAATACGCTCATCTGCATCGGGGCGTGCCTCTTCACCGAGCTGTCCATTGCGCTGACGGCGGAGGCCACCAACGGCGATCACTCGCGGGTGGCGGCGCAGATCGTCACCGGGGTGGGCTTCCTCGGCGCGGGCACCATCATGCGCGGCAAGGGGGGCGTCTCGGGGCTCACCACGGCGGCCACCATCTGGCTCGTGGCGGCGATCGGGACGGCGGTGGGTGCGGGTTGGGAAATGGAAGCGGCGGGGGCGACGCTGCTCACGCTGATGGTGCTCAACGTCCTCGGGCGGCTCGAGCGCTACCTGGACCTCCGCGCGGGGACGAGCCGCATGTCGCTCCGGCTGCAGCCGGATGAGGGGTACCTGGAGCGGATCCACGAGATCGTGCGGGAGTCGGGCGCCAAGGTGGATGCGCTCGACACCCGGGTGCAGGGCAACGAGATGACCGTCCGCCTCCAGGTGCGCGGCGCCCGCCACGCCCGCGACCGCGCCAAGCTCGGCGTGATGCGCGCCACCGGCATCTGGTCCGTGAGCGACCTCGACCGCGAGGCGTCGAAGGCCGGGGGCGGCGAGGTTGCGGAGTAGGGCCGCGCCGCGCGCCCGGTCCCTCACCCCTGCGTCGGAACGAAGCGAACCGCCTGACGCACCCGCTGTCGGACGGCATGGTCCTTGGCACGCGCGGGACGGAAGCGAGCGGCGCTGATGGCCGCACGCGCGGACGCCTCGAAGGCCGGGTGCGCACCCTCCACCACCCGGATGGACGCCGGCTCCACCTGGCCGAGCGTGTCCACCACGAACTCGAGCACCACGCGCCCCGCCAGCCCGGCGCCGGCCAGCACCGTCGGATAGGCGGGCGTCGGCGCATCGAGCAACTCCACGGGAACATCCACCAGGTTCTGCGTGTAGACCGCGTCGCCGATGCGGCCGCCATCGCCGCTGCCACCCGGGGTTGGGGAGAGCACGGCTGTCCGGTCTATGAGGCTGCTCAGGTCCACAACCGGCCCGGGAGCGGCCATTCCCACGGGAACTGAGGTCGGCACGTCCACGCTGACCGTCGGCAGCGACGGGGCGGTGCGCTGACCGTCGACAGTGACGGGGCGGTGGGTGCGGCCGGCACGGGCAGTGGATCGCTCGAGGCGGGGGTCTGGGCGCGCGGAGCGGGGTCCGCGACGAATGGCGTGAGGATGATGTCGCGCCCGTCGGGGGCGGGTTGCTCCATCACCTGGCGCGTGCCGAGGATGGCGGCCACCGCCAGCGCGCCGTGGACCGACATGGCAGTCACCGCATGGCCGAGCGGCTGGCGGGTGGCAGGGCGGGAGAAAGGCAGCGACTCGAACATGGCAGCACTCCGGCAAGGGGGTGCTTCCAGTATCCGTCCCGCACCTGACAGGCTCACGCCACGAGGATTACGAAACGACTACAGGCGGGTGAGGTGTTGTCGCGGTGAGGGTGAACGGATCGCGGTGGGGCTGGCCTCCGGGCCCTCTGCGCCGGGACACGCGACCGGCTTCGTCCCCGCGTCACCTTCCGTGCTCAGGGCGGCACCCCGCGGCTCCGCCGCGCCAGCGGCCCGGTGAGCCAGCTGCTGATGGCCACGCCGAGGATGACGAGCACCGTGAGCCCCTCCCAGGCGAGAGTCGTTGCCACGAGTGCGGTGAGCACCAGCACGCCGGCCAAGCCGAGCAGCAGGCGCCGCTGCGTGCCGGGGCTGCATTGATAGGCGCCGGCCGCCGTGATGCTCGTCATGCCCACGGCCAGCGCGCCGAGGAGGAGCGTGTCCGAGCCCCGCACCAGACCGCCCACCACCAGCGCGAGGGCCAGGGTGAGCACCGCGCAGACCACCACGCCACTCTGCTTGTCGTCCCGGGAGAGGAGGCGGCGGCCGTCGGCGGTGAGGAGGAGGAGGCCGTTGAGGAGCGGGTCGGCGAGCCAGCTGGCCAGGACCAGGGCCAGGTAGGCCACCATCACCGGGATGAGGAATGGCTTGAGCGCCGGCTGCTGCTCGCCGAGGCTGTCGAGCACCCGGTAGCCCAGGATGCCGCCGATGGCCAGGCCCATTCGCGCCCGCGGGCTCAGGCCGCCGAGCCACATGAACCAGCGCAGCAGGAAGCGGTAGCCCGGCGCCCGCGCCTTGAGGGAGAGCACCAGCCCCTCGCGGGCCCATTCCGAGTTGGGGTCGAGTGCCAGCGCCTGCTCGAACTCGGCCCGCGCATCGCGCGCCTGGCCGGCGTGGAGGAGGGTCCACGCCCGGCCGGAGCGGGCCAGCGGGTTCATGGGGAACTGCGTGGCCAGCGCCTCCCACTCCTCGCGGGCCAGGGGCCGGTTGCCGCGACGGGATTCGCGCGCCAGCGTGCGGAGGAGGGCCGCGCCCTCGTGGTCCGGGACCTGGCTCAGCACCAGCGAGGTGAGCTGCTCCACCTCGTCCCACTGGCCCGCCGCCAGCCGGCCGCGCGCCTCGAGCACCACGAATTCCGCGTGGGTGGGGTCCAGCTGCCGCGCCCGCACCGCGCGGCCGATGGCCTCGCCGATGTCACCGCGCGCCATGGCCACGAGCCCGCTCGCATACTCGGCAAAGCCCAGCTCCGGGTCCAGCTCGCGCGCCAGGCGGGCCGCCTCTGCGGCCTCGTCGCGACGATCGAGATCCAGGAGCACGAGGGCCCGGAGGGCGCGGAGTTCCGCCTCCCGGGGTTGTTCGTGGATCTCGCCGTCCAGCACGTGCAGCGCCTCGTCGAGGCGCCCGTCCTGGGCCAGCTCGAAGACTTCGTCGATGGGTTCGAGGCTCATGCGGGGCGAAGGGACGAGGGCGTCACCCCGCGCGGGGGGGCGGGGTGACGCCCAAGGTACCCGGAGGCCCCCTCAGGACGCCATCTTGCGCGACGTTGGCGCGGCGAGGGCGCGGTCGATCAGGTTCGGGTCCCGCACCCAGCCGGTCCGGGGGAGGGAGAGCCAGCGGGGCCGGGGAATGGCCAGCTGCCGCTTGGGCACGCACTCGAACGCCAGCAGCGACCCGGTGGAGGGCGCGCTCCTGAGGATCGAGGGCGCGCTTTCCCGCCGCCCCTCGGTCCACTCGTCCAAAATGCCCAGTGCGGTCCGGCGCGAGGTGTAGGCGCAGCGCTTCACCTGTCGCACCCGAGTCTCCCAGGTGATCTGGCCCAAGCCCCGGTGCAGCAGGTAGAGGGTGTCGCCCTGGGTGAGGAGGAACCACGGCCACTGCCGCCGTTCCCAGGTATGGAAGCACCAGAGGGCCCCGTCCTGGAACGGGTCCGGTTCGTCGGCGGCGTGCCAGATTCGGCTGCACAGGAACTTCACGGAGTGCCTCGATTCACGGTCGGCGGGAGGGGCGCCCCGGCGGGCTGCGCGGGGCATGCGCTAGTCTTGCGAGGAAGTCGCTGCCTGACCACTCGTACTACTACTAGGATTTGATCCGCCGGTCAGTTCTGGGTAAAACGGGGGTCAAACGGGCCGCTCCAGAACCCTCAATTGTTCCATGCTGGGGCAAGCAATGAGGCTGACGAGGCCCCTTCCGTCAGTCGACCGTCAGCGCGACGAACTTCGGACATGACGCATCTCCCCGGCGCGGCGGAAACCAACTCCGGGGATCTCTTCATGCGACTGGCGTGGTTGTGGGCAGGAATGGTGCTGGCGGGCGGGCTCGAGGCGCAGGTCCCGGCGCCCGCGTTGGCCCCGGATGACCGGGTCCGCCTGGCCGAGGCCTTCCGCCTGATGGATCGTGTGGGGATCCCGGTGGCCCCGGGTGAACGGGATGCGCCGGAGGCGGTGCTGCTGGTGGCGGGAGACCACGAGTTCCTCCTCCGCCACCCCAGTCCCACGTCCGACTTCACGCCCCTCGGCACCGACTCCCTGCTCGGCACTTCGGTGTGGGCGAGGCCGCGGTCGTTCCCCCCGGGACTCCTGGCCACGTTCCCGGCGGTGTCCGGCGTCCCCACCATCGTGGTGGGAACGCCGGGGGCCACGGGGAAGTCGGCCACGACGTGGGTGCTCACGCTGCTGCACGAGCACCTGCACCAGTGGCAGTACTCCCGCGCCGGCTACTATCCCGCGCTGGCCGCCCTCAACCTGAGCCGGG
>JBGAOL010000228.1:0-6780 GCA_044221825.1 Gemmatimonadales bacterium | reverse complement strand
GTTGAACCGCGCGCCCTCGGCCACGGTGATCAGGTTGTCGTTGTTCTTGAACTCGGCCTTGGCCACCTTGGACAGGTAGCCGCCGTCGGTCGCGGAATCGATGGCCTGGTCGGCGTCCACGTCGGTCCAGAGCTGGTCCACGAGCGCCTTGGTGACCGCGCGGCTGGCCGCGAGGGCCTGGGAGGCCGCGTTGGCGTCCGCGTGGCAGCCGCTGCTCACGCAGGAACTCCAGTTCCGCTCGACGGTGTTGTAGGCGCAGCTGTTGCTCGAGCCCGGAAGCGGGATGCCGTTGGCATCGACGCAGGGGATCGGGCGGAAGTTGTGCCCCACCGACTGGTAGGCGAAGGCGCCCGCCGTGTCGTTGACCGTGATCCGGGTGACGTGGCAGCCCGCGCAGAGGCGCGTGTTGAACGCCGGGTCGCCGTGGGTAGACGGGGCCGGGGTAGTGTCGTAGCCGGCCGGCCACCAGCCGCCCGTGCCGAGGAGCACCGGGCCCTGCGGGCCGTGCGGTGAGGAACCGGCTGCGGTGAGTTCAAACCGGCGGGCGTGGCACTTCATGCACAGGTTGCTCTCGAGCGACGGGTCGCTGATCGAGAAACGGAGCTGCCCCTCGTTCTGCGAGCCGTGCGGATCGTGGCAGACCGCGCAGGTGGTGCCCAGCGCGTTCAGGGTATCCACCACCTGGTTGCGCTCGATGTAGTTGTCCGTCACGCCCCAAGCCTTGAGCGTGCCGCGCCCCTCGTGGCAGGGCTGGCAGCTGGCGTTGGTGGAGGCGTGGGTATTGGCCGCGCCGTGACGCGACGACTTCCACTGGGAGGCGTACGGCTCGTGGGTGCCCTCGTGGCACTCGCCGCAGGTGCCGTTGGCGGCGGCGCCGGTATCGGCGTTGGCGCTGGCGAGCGGCGGGGCGGAGGCATCGGGGGTCGACACGTGGTCGAAGCCCGGGCCGTGGCAGCTCTCACACTGCACGTCGTAGTAGGCGCTGTCCGGGACCAGGTTGTAGCCCGCGGCGCTGTCCACGGCGTTGCCGAGGTTGCTCACGCTGTGGCAGCCCACGCAGTAGCTGGCGGCGTGCCCTGAGTTCTGCAGGGACGCCCACGCCTGCGCGTGGCCATGGTTGGACCAGTCGGCCTGGTGGTCGACGTGGCAGTTGCCGCAGGTGGTCTGGCCGGCGGCCACGTCATAGTAGCCGAGGAAGCCATTCACCGTGTCGGGCGGCGCGTTGAAGCGCGGCGGATCGACGTAGACCGTCTTCGTCTCGGTCTCGGTCGAACAGGCCGCAAGCCAGGCGGAGGCCGCCAGCACACCCACCGCCAAGGCACGGGACAGAACGGAAGAGATACGCATAGCGACCCACGGGAAAGAGAGGGAACCTGCCCACACCCACGGAGTCTCCGGGATGCAGGCTCCGTACAACTACGTATATCGCCAGCGTCGGATTAAGACACCGCGATTGGGGAATGAAGGGATCGTAAAGGCCGGAAATGCACCGCCCCGGGAGTCAGGGACCCCCGGGGCGGGCATGGTCGTCACGGCGTCGGTCAGTGGCGGGCGAGGCTGGCCGGCGTCGCGTTCTTCGCGAGCGCCTTGTCCACGATCGCCTGGACGCTGGCCGGCGGGGCCGGGAACCCGTACTGGCTGCGGAGCGCGGTGATGGTGGCCGCGAGGATCCGCTGGGTCAGGAAGGGGTTGTGGGCGCCGAAGCTGTTGTCCGGGTGAGCGGCCAGGCCGCGACCCCAGATCTGGGCGTTGAACCGCGCGCCCTCGGCCACGGTGATCAGGTTGTCGTTGTTCTTGAACTCGGCCTTCGCCACCAGGGCCAGGTAGCCGCCATCCGTCGCGGAATCCACGGCCTGGTCGTGGTCATTGTCGACCCAGATCTGGTCGATCAGGGCCTGGGTGACGGTGGCGCTGGCGTCGAGGGCCTGAGCCGCGGCGTTGGCGCTGGCATGGCAGCCGCTGCTCACGCAGGAGCTCCAGTTGCGCTCGACTGTGTTGTAGGCGCAGCTGTTGCTCGAGCCCGGGAGCGGCTCGCCGTTGGCGTCGATGCAGGGGATCGGGCGGAAGTTGTGCCCCACCGACTGCAGGACGAAGTTGCCCGTGGAATCCGTGACCGTGATCCGGGTGACGTGACAGCCGGCGCACAGGCGGGTGTTCTGGGCGGGATTGCCGTGGGTCGACGGCTCCGGCGTGGTGTCGTAGCCGGCCGGCCACCAGCCGGCGGTGCCAAGGAGCACCGGGCCCTGCGGGCCGTGCGGCGACGAGCCGGCCGCGGTCAGCTCGAAGCGGCGGCTGTGGCACTTCATGCAGAGGTTGCCCTCGAGCGACGGATCGTCGATGGCGAAGCGGAGCTGGCCGGCGTTCTGCGAGCCGTGCGGGTCGTGGCAGACCGCGCAGGTGACGCCCAGCGCGTTGAGCGTGTCGACGACGTCGTTCCGCTCGATGTAGTTGTCGGTGACGCCCCAGGCCTTGAGCGCGCCGCGGCCTTCATGGCAGGGCTGGCAGCTGGCATTGGTGGAGGCGTGGGTGTTGGCCTCGCCATGGCGCGAGGACTTCCACTGCGAGGTGTACGGGTGGTGCGTG
This sequence comes from Gemmatimonadales bacterium, assembly GCA_044221825.1. Lineage (GTDB taxonomy): Bacteria > Gemmatimonadota > Gemmatimonadetes > Gemmatimonadales > GWC2-71-9 > JADJOM01. Next base: position 4,197 of record JBGAOL010000228.1, on the reverse strand, counting down.
CCGTCGTGGCATTCCGAGCAGGTGCCATTGGCCAGCACGCCGGTGTCGGCCTGGGCGCTGGCGAGCGGCGGCGCGGAGGCGTCGGGGGTCGACACGTGGTCGAAGCCCGGGCCGTGGCAGCTCTCGCACTGCACGTCGTAGTAGACCGTGTCCTGGACCAGGTTGTAGCCGGCCGCGCTGTCCACCGCGTTGCCGAGGTTGCTCACGGTGTGGCAGCCCGTGCAGTACGAGGCGGCGTGCCCCGAGTTCTGCAGCGTGGCCCACGCATCCGCGTGGCCGTGCTGCGACCAGTCGGCCTGGTGATCCACGTGGCAGTTGCCGCAGGTGGTCTGGCCGGCGCTCGTGTTGTAATATCCACGTGGCAGTTGCCGCAGGTGGTCTGGCCGTCCTCGGCGCGATAGTAGCCGAGGAACCCGTTGGTGCTGTCGGGCGGATCATTGAAGAGGGGCCGCTCGACGGTGACCGTCTTGGTCTCGGTGTCGGTGCAAGCCCCCAGCGCCACGGCGGCCACGATGGCACCGACCGAGAGCGCGCGGGACAGAACGGAAGAGAAACGCATAGGACCTGGCAGAGAGAGTGTGACCCCGCTTCGACATCCATGCGCAGGAGCGGTTCGGCCCGTTCACCCGCGCTCAATACGGAAGATCCCGATGGGTCCCTCCGTACAACTACGTAAACTCGATCTCCTAGATGAAGCCGCGTCTTTGACAGCATGAAGAGACAATAAAGAAACGCACTTAAAGCATGAACGGCCCCTTAGTGGGGCCGTTTTCATCCTCTCCTACCCCCGATGTTCAGGGTTCCAGGACCGATGGACTGAAAATCGGTCGCCGCACCCGCAGGATCGGCGCTTCCCCCCGGCGACGCAGGTCGCGGTCCAGGTAGTTCCACGTCCCGAACCCATCCTCGGAGCCCGGCTCGAGCAGCACCGCGGCCAGCACCCCCAGCCGCTGGTCGGTGTCCACGTAGTACCAGCCAGCTCCAAGCTCCGCCGCCCGCGGCTGCCAGCGGCCGTAGACCTCCACCGTCCGGTGCCCCTCGAAGACGAACGGCGCCACCGTGATCGAGTCCACCAGGAACCCCTCCACCTCGCCCTGCCACGGGCGCGCCAGCCGCGCCACCACGACGCCCTCGGTGCGAAGCAGCGCCACCAGGTCCCCCTTGGAGGGCGGGAGCAGGTACGCCGCCGGCCGCGCCACCTGCAGCGACGGCTGGAAGCGGTCGAACACCGGCATGGTGATGGTGCGGAACACCCCGGTGCGCTTGCGGCGCGCGTAGCTGCCGGCCCCGTTGCCGTCGTCCTCGGTGAGCTCGGCGATGACCGGCTCCCGGTGGGGCGGCGCGTACGTCGAGCGCAGGCTCACCGAATCGGGCCGCCACCGGGCCGAGGTGGCCACCACCCGCTTGAGGGTGGCGCGCTCCTCGGCGGCCAGCGAGAGGATCTCCCGCAGGAAGAGGTAGGTGCTCCGGATCCGGGTGGGGAACGGGTCGTTGCTGTACCCCTCGCTCAGGATGGAGACGCGGCCCCGGATGCCGTGGTTGTTGGTCCCGAAGCGGGGCCGCGCGTCGTACGTCTCCCAGCCCTGGATGAGGCTGTCGGGCTGCTGGTTGCGGAAGTTGCCGTAGGGATAGGTCTTCACCCCGTGCCGGCGCTCCAGCCGCTGCTGCACGGTGGGGAGGAAGTGGTCCCGGGTGTAGTCGTTGGCGGGCGGGCTGTTGGGGTTCAGGCCCGGCGACCAGGTGAGCGCGTAGCCGTGGTAGCTGCCGTTGGTGGTGTGCAGGTCAATGAAGACGTCCGGCTGCCAGTCGTCGATGAACCGGAGCGACGCGCGGCTCTCCGGCGCCTCCAGCTTCACGTAGTCCCGATTCAGGTTGAGCCCCTGCCCGTTGACGCTCTGCGCCACGATGGCCGGGCCGTTCTGCCCGGGCCGGGTGCGCTCGCCCGGGCCCAGGCGCTCGTTGCCGTCGGTGTTGTAGATGGGGACCACGAGCACGATGACGCTGTCGAGCAGCGGCCGCAGGCTGCCGAGCGTCAGGTCCCGGAGCAGCTGCTGCGCCGCCTCTTTCCCCTCCACCTCGCCGGAGTGGATGTTGCCCTGGATATAGATGATGGGCTTGCCGCTCCGGTGCGCGTCGCCCGGATTGTCCACCATGGGGCGCGCGGCGATGACGTACGGGATGCGCCGCCCCTCGGGGCTGGTGCCGAGCGTGCCCACGCGAATGCCGCTCGGCAGCGCGGCCAGCGAATCGAGGAAGCCCAGCACGTCGGCGTAGGAGGAGGTCTCGGCGCCGTTGCTCCGCTCGGGGCGGGTGGACTGGGCGGCGAGCGGCGTCGCGACGAGCGCGACGAGGACGAGGAGGCGAGTCAGTCGAGGCATCACGGCGTGAGGCGTGGCGGGGAGCGAGCGTGAGCCGGCGCACAGGCCCGCGCACGGGCCCGCTTCCTGCTCTTGGGCCATGCGGTGGCGCGCCCATCCGGGGCGCACCCTTCACGGCCAGGGATCGGGTAAACATATGTCGGATACGTCGTTGGGCCAGCCTCGCCGGCCCTCCTTCCCCCTCCTCGACCGCCTCGGCGAGCTCTGCACCAGCGGGCGGGACAGCGCCGCGTACCTCTGGCAGGTGCCGAACGACATGGCAGTCCGCGCGGAAATCTCGAAGAAGCTGGTCGAGATCCGGGCGGAATGTGAACAGCAGGGCCGCCGGGAAATGCAGCGCATCGTGGGCGAGCTCGAGATCGCCCTGGCGGCGAGCCCGAGCCCGCAGCAGGTGGAGATCCTGCAGGACGGCTTTGACCGCCTCACCAAGCTCTGGAGCGCGGCCAAGTCGGGGCTGCTCTAGCGCGCAATGAAGCTGACGGAACGCCCCGGCCCAGCCCGGGTGCGGAAAGGGGCGGGGACCACCGCGGTCCCCGCCCCTGCCTCGTCCCGGCTTCACGGCCTGTTCACCCTCTCCCCGCCCGGCCCTAACTGTGGCATACGTGACACACCGCCGGGGATTCTCACTGCATTGACAAGCGCCGATTTAAGCGGACTATAGTGATAGTCCTCTACCCCAGCAGACCCCATGCCCAGCCCCGCTCCGCGGCGCCCCCTCCGGGGGGTGGCTGCCCGTGTGTGTCGCGCCCTCGGCGCGCTCCTCGCCGCCACCTCGCTCGCCACCTGCGGCGAGCCCACGAGCCCCGTGAAGCCCGGCTTCGGCGCCGTGAGCGTCCGGCCCTTCTTCGACGCGAACGCGCGCGTGGTCCCGCTCACGCTGGACAACATCCGCGTCATCGTGGTCCGGCCCGCCACCGACACGGTGGCGGATCTGCGGCGCTCCTTCAGCGTCAGCAACCAGCAACTGCAGCTCAACATCCCCGTGGCCCTCACCGGCGCCAGCGAGAGCTTCGACGTCACCCTCGAGCTCTACGCCGGCACCACGCTGCTCTTCCGCGGCACCAGCAGCGTCAGCGTCAGCGCAGGTCCCCCCTCCGGCACGCCGAACAGCGTGCCGGTGGCGTATCAGGGTCCCGGCACCAACATCGCCAGCATCCTCATTGGCCCGCGCGACACCACCGTGACGCTGGGCGCGAGCTTCCTCTTCGGCGCCAGCGCCACCGACAGCAGCCAGGGCAGCGTCACCCAGTTCTACGTCTCGTGGGCGGCCTCCGCCGGCACCGTGGACGGCGCCGGCACCTTCACCGCGCCCACCACGCGCGACACCGTGCAGGTGGTGGCCACCACGCCCACCGGAATCGCGGACACCACCAACGTCTTCGTGGTGGCGCCGCCGAGCGTGCTGCTCAAGACCGGCGGCGACGGCCAGACCGGCACGGTGGGCGCGCGCCTGGCGCAGCCGCTCGCCGTGCAGGTGAACGGCAGTGACGGGCTCGCCGTGCCCGGCGTGGCCGTGACGTTCGCGGCGGTCACCGGCGGCGGCAGCGTGGACAGCGCCACCGCCACCACCGACGCGCAGGGCATCGCGCGCACCGGCGTCACCCTCGGTCCCACCGCCGGCGCGCAGAGCTTCAGCGCCAGCGCCACCGGCCTCGCGGCCGTGACCTTCACCGCCACCGCCTCCGGCATCGCCCCGGCGCCCGCGACCCTCGCGGCCGGCAGCCAGCACACCTGCGAGATCCGCGGCGGCACCACCCTCTGCTGGGGCGACAACACCGCCGGCCAGCTGGGCGACGGCACCACCACCACCCGCCTCGTC
>JBGAOL010000227.1:0-6920 GCA_044221825.1 Gemmatimonadales bacterium | reverse complement strand
CTGGACCGCCGACACCGAGGCCTGGCTGGCCGCGGCCCTCGGCGACGCGCGGGTGGTGGCGGCCGGCGAGATGGGCCTCGACTACCACTACGACTTCTCCCCGCGCGACGTGCAGCAGCGGGTCTTCGAGCGGCAGCTCGAGCTGGCCACGGCGGCCGGCAAGGCGGTGGTGATCCACGCCCGGGAGGCGGACGACGACATCGCCGCCATCCTCCGCAACCACCCCCGCGCCACCGTCATCCTGCACAGCTTCTCCAGCGGCCCGGCCCTCTTGCGCGCGGGGCTCGACGGCGGACACTATGTCTCCTTCAGCGGCATGGTGACCTTCAAGAACTGGGCGATGGACGACGCCATCCGGGCCGTCCCCCTCGACCGGCTCCTGGTGGAGACCGACAGCCCCTACCTGGCCCCGGTGCCGTTCCGGGGCAAGCGGAACGAGCCGGCCTACGTCCGGAAGACTGCCGAGCGGGTGGCGGCGGTGCGGGGGATGCCCGCCGAGGCCCTCATCGCCGCGACGGGAGAGAATGCCCGGAGGGTCTTCGGCCCGCGCCTCGGCGCCTAGGCGGATCTCGAGGGCGCGGCCCAAGGGCCGCGCTTTCGACACAGCCCGGTGCTGCCTCGGGCGATGTCGAGGAGCGCGCCCCTTGGAGCGCGCCTGCCTCATGCCCGCTTCACGCGGGACTTGCTAGACTGTCCACCCCGGTGCGGATTGGCCCAGAGCCGTCCCGCCGGCCCACGCAGCCCCCAGCCCTTCTCTCGGAACGAGGAAGCACGCCAGCCATGAGCACCGTCCCTTCGGATATCGAGATTGCCCAGGCCGCCAAGATGCGGCCCATCGCCGACGTGGCCGCCGAGATCGGCCTCACCCCGGACGAGATCCTGCCCTACGGGCGCTACAAGGCCAAGATCACCCCCGAGGCGGCCGCCAAGCGCCCGCCCAAGGGCCGCCTGGTGCTCGTCTCCGGCATCAACCCCACGCCGGCCGGCGAGGGGAAGAGCACCGTGACCGTGGGCCTGGCGCAGGCGCTCCGGAAGATGGGGAAGAAGGTGGTGGTGGCCATCCGCGAGCCCTCGCTGGGCCCGGTGTTCGGCGTGAAGGGCGGGGCGGCCGGCGGCGGCTACGCGCAGATCGTCCCGATGGACGAGATCAACCTGCACTTTACCGGCGACTTCCACGCCATCACGAGCGCGCACAACCTGCTCAGCGCCATGCTGGACAACCACATCCACCATGGCAACGCCCTCGGCATCGACACCCGCCGCATCACCTGGCCGCGCACCATCGACATGAACGACCGCGCGCTCCGGAACTGCATCGTGGGCCTCGGCGGCCTGAACGGCGGGCCGAGCCGCGAGGAGCGCTTCGTCATCGTGCCGGGCAGCGAGATCATGGCCATCCTCTGCCTCGCCACCGACATGGCGGACCTCGAGGCGCGCCTGGGCCGGATCATCGTGGGCCTCACCCGCGACCGGAAGCCGGTCCGCGCCAGCGACCTCAAGGCCAGCGGCGCCATGACGCTCCTCCTCAAGGACGCCATGCTGCCGAACCTGGTGCAGACCCTCGAGGGCGGCCCCGCGCTGGTGCACGGCGGCCCCTTCGGCAACATCGCGCACGGCTGCAACTCCATCCAGGCCACCCGCCTGGCGCTCGGCCTCGGCGACATCGTGCTCACCGAGGCGGGCTTCGGCGCCGACCTGGGCGCGGAGAAGTTCTTCGACATCAAGTGCCGCTTCGGTGGGCTCAAGCCGGAGGCCGCGGTGGTGGTGGCCACGGTGCGCGCGCTCAAGATGCACGGCGGCGTCAAGAAGGACATGCTCAGCACCCCCGACGTGGCGGCGCTGCAGCGCGGCCTCGTCAACCTCGAGGCCCACGTCAAGAACGTGCAGAAGTTCGGCGTGCCGGTCATCGTGGCCATGAACCGCTTCCTCTCCGACACCGTCGAGGAGCAGAACTGCGTCATCGAGGCGGCCCGGAGCTGGGGCGCGCGCGCGGCGCTCTCCGACGTGTGGGCCAAGGGCGGGGAGGGCGGTATCGCGGTGGGCGAGCAGGTGATGGCGGCGCTGGCCGAAGGGAAGGCCGACTTCAAGCCGATCTACGACGCCAGCCTGCCCATCAAGCAGAAGATCGAGATCATCGCCACCCAGATCTACGGCGCCGACGGCGTCACCTTCGCGCCGGCGGCCGAGAAGTCCATCGCGCAGTGCGAGGAGATGGGCATGGGCGCCACCCCCGTCTGCGTGGCCAAGACCCAGTACTCGTTCAGCGACGACCCCACCAAGCTGGGCCGCCCGAAGGGCTTCAAGATCAACATCCGGGACGTCACGGCCTCGGCGGGGGCGGGCTTCGTCGTGGCGCTCGCCGGCGAGATCATGACCATGCCGGGGCTGTCCAAGACCCCGTCCGCCGAGGCCATCAAGGTCCATCCGGACGGCCGCATCGAAGGCCTCTTCTAACCCGACGAGCCGCAATGACGCACCAGACCGTCGCCACCGAGCACGCCCCCAAGGCCATCGGCCCGTACTCCCAGGCCATCATCGCCAACGGGTTCATCTATTCCGCCGGCCAGATCGCGCTCAATCCCGCCACCATGGAGATCGTGGGCGGCGGGATCCGCGAGCAGACCGAGCGGGTGCTGCAGAACCTCGAGGCCGTGCTCGCGGGCGCCGGCAGCTCCATGCAGAAGGTGGTGAAGACCACCGTCTTCCTGGTGGACATGCAGGACTTCACCGCCATGAACGAGATCTACGCGAAGCACTTCGGCGACCACAAGCCGGCGCGCTCAACGGTCGCCGTCTCCGGGCTCCCCCGCGGGGTGCGGGTCGAGATCGAAGTCGTCGCGACGCTCTAGATCACCCCTCCGCATCGAAGGCGCGGCCCGTGGGCCGCGCCTGCGCGGACCGGGCCAGGGGCGTATGGATGAACACGGTGCTCCCAGCCGGTCCCCTCCCGGAGGTGGCCGATGATCCTCGTCCGCGACGTCTTCCAGCTCAAGTTTGGCCAGGCCAAGGAGGCCGTGGCCGCGTGGCAGGAAGGGGTGGCGATCATGAAGCGCCTCGGCGGGGGCCAGGCCCCGCGGCTCCTGACCGACCTGGTGGGCCCGTACTACACCCTGGTCTTTGAGCACAGCTACCCGTCGCTGGCGGAGTACGAGCGGAGCAGCCGCGAGGGCATGGCCAACGAGGAATGGCGGGCCTGGTACCCCAAGGTCGCCGCACTGGCCGGCGGCGGGCACCGGGAGATCTTCAACATCGTCGGCTGAGCCCGGCCGCTGCGCCCGGTGGTGCCGCGCCCCCCGTAGGGGCCGGACATATCCGGCCGCTACGCCGTCCGCTATCTTCGGGACGGGGGCGGATCCGGGCTGGTGCCTGGGCCGATCTTCAAAATCGCGACGGACGCCGCTCCGCGGGGTCCGGTGGGTTCGATTCCCACACGCTCCCGTTGACCCCATCCATGACCACGCTCCTCCTCGTGAATCCCGCCGCGGGCCACGGGCGCGCCCCGCGCGTGGCCGCTGACGCCGTGGCGGCCGCCCGCGCCTGCTTCGGCGAGGTGGCCGTCCGCGAGACCAGCGGCCCCGGCGACGCGGTCACGATCGCCCGCGACTTCGCCCGCCAGGGCCTCGCGCGCTGCCTCGTGGTGGGCGGCGACGGCACCGCGCACGAGGCCGCCAACGGCCTCCTCCAGGTGGAGCCGCACCAGCGCCCCGCCTTCGGCGTCATCCCCGGCGGCACCGGCAACGACTTCGCCAAGCTGTGCCGCACCCTCGGGAAGAAGCCGGCCGACGCGGTGCAGGGGCTGGCGCACGGCACCACCCGGGTGATCGACGTGGGCTGGGCCTGGGGCGAGACCTTCCTCAACTCCGTCGGCATCGGCTTCGACGCCGAGGTGGCGCGGGTGGTGAACGCCTCGCAGTCGGGGAGCGGGATCCTGGCCTACCTGCTGGCGGTGGCCAAGGTGCTCCGCTACTACGAGCCGTTCGACCTCGAACTCGAGGCCAACGGCGAGCGCTGGACCGAGCGGGTCCTCCTCTGCGAGATCGGCAACGGTCCCGTGGTGGGCGGCGGCTTCCGCATCACGCCCGGCGCCGTCTTCGACGACGGGCTCTTCGACGTCTGCGTGGTGAAGGAGCAGTCGCTCCTCGGCATCCTGCAGAAACTCCCGCTCGTCATGCTCGGCAAGCACACCCATCTCAAGGGCGTGCGCAGCTTCCGCACCACCCGGCTCTGCATCCACAGCCGGAGCGGTCCCCTCCGCGCCCAGTTCGACGGCGAGCTGCGTTCCACCGCGGAGTCGATGGAACTGACACTCCAGCCCGCCGCCCTCACCGTCCTCATCGCCCCCGCATGAGCTTTCCCCGCGCCTTCGCCAGCGACAACAACGCCGGCGTCCATCCCGAGGTCCTCGCCGCGCTGGCCCGGGCCAACGACGGCCACGTCCGCGGCTACGGCCACGATCCCCTCACCGCCGAGGCCGAGGCCGTCTTCCGCGAGCACTTCGGCGACCAGACCCGCGCCTGGTTCGTGTTCAACGGCACGGCCGCCAATACCCTGGCCATCCAGAGCGTGACGCGGCCCTACCACGCCGTGGTCTGCAGCGCCATGGCCCACATGAACGTGGACGAGGCGGGCGCCCCGGAGCGCTTCACCGGCTGCAAGCTGATGACCGTCGACGCTCCGAACGGCAAGCTCACCCCCGCCGACATCACCCGCTGCCTCGGCGGCCGCGGTGACGAGCACCGGGTGCAGCCGAAGGTGGTGTCGCTGACGCAGGCCACCGAGGTGGGCACGCTCTACAGCCCCGAGGAGATGAAGGCCATCTGCGAGGTGGCGCACGGCCATGGTCTCTACGTGCACATGGACGGCGCCCGCATCGCCAACGCAGCGGTGAGCCTCGGCTGCCCCTTCCGGCAGTTCACCACCGATGCCGGCGTGGACCTCGTGTCGTTCGGCGGCACCAAGAACGGGCTGATGGGGGCGGAGGCCGTCCTGTTCCTGAACGGGCTCGACCCGCAAGACTTCCCTTGGGTGCGGAAGCAGGGCATGCAGCTGGCGAGCAAGATGCGCTTCCTCGCGGCGCAGTTCATCGCGCTCCTCGGCACGGACCTCTGGCGCCGGAATGCGGAGCATGCCAACCGGCTGGCCCGCCTCCTGGCCGCCCGGGTCCGCGACATCCCGGGCATCCGCCTCACCCAGCCGGTCGAGGCCAATGGGGTGTTCGCCATCGTCCCGGCCGGGCATATTCCAGCCCTGCAGGCGCACACGCATTTCTACGTGTGGAACGCCGAGACCTCGGAAGTGCGCTGGATGACGGCCTGGGACACCACGGAGGACGACGTGGAGCGGTTTGCGGCGGCGGTGCGGGAGGTGGTGACGTGAGGCGAGGGCTGGGCCTGGTGTTCGCCCTCGCGGCGCTGGGCATGGTCCCCGCGGTCGCGCAGGACCCGGCGCCGCCCCCGGCCGCCCCGGCCGACTCCGCACCGCCCAAGGTGGAGGTGAGCGACACCGCCCGCGTCCTGCCCGACACCGGCATCACCTACGCCCGCACCCCCGTCTCCCCGATGGGCGCGCTTTGGCGCTCCATCCTGATCCCCGGCTGGGGCCAGGCCAAGAGCAACCGGAAGCTGACGGGCGCGCTCTTCGTGGCCTGGGAAGGCGTGACGCTCGGCATGGCCATCAAGAGCCAGCACGAGCTCAACTACCTCCGCCGCACCGGGTCCGGCAGCGTCTCCGCCAAGGAGAAGGAGCGCCAGGACTGGCTGGTGCTCCTTGCCTTCAACCACCTCTTTTCGGCCATCGAGGCGTACGTGTCGGCCCATCTCTGGGACTTCCCCGAGGACCTCGAGATGCGCGCCGTCCCGCTCCCGGGCGGAGGGGTGGGGGCCACGCTCCGCGTGCCGTTCGGGCGCCCGTGAGCGCGTCGGCCCCCATCGGGATCTTCGACTCCGGCATCGGTGGCCTCACCGTGGCCCGCGCCATCTACGAGCGGCTCCCGGCCGAGTCCACCATCTACTTCGGCGACACAGCACGGGTCCCCTACGGCCCCAAGAGCCCCGAGACCGTCCGGCGCTATTCGCTCGAGATCCTCCACTGGCTGCTCGGCCAGGGGGTCAAGGCGGTCGTCATCGCCTGCAACACCTCCACCGCGCACGCGCTGCAGGCGCTCAGGGACGCGTCGCCGGTGCCGGTGCTCGGCGTCATCGAACCGGGCGCCCGCGCCGCGGTGCGCTCGGCCGAGGGCGGCGCCATCGGCGTGATCGGCACGGCGGGGACCATCGCCTCCAACGCCTATGCCAGGGCAATCCACATGCTGGCCCCCGGCGTACGGGTGGAGCAGGTGGCCTGCCCGCTCTTCGTGCCGCTGGTAGAAGAGGGCTGGTTTGATCACCCGGCCACCGAACTCGTGGCCGAGGAATACCTGGCACCGCTCATCACCGCGCGGGTGGACGCGCTGGTGCTCGGCTGCACCCACTACCCGCTCTTGAAGCCGCTGCTGGGACGGGTGATGGGCCCGGCCGTCCGCCTCATTGATTCGGCGGAAGAGACCGCGCTGGCGCTGGCCGGCGAGCTGGAACGCCACCGCATCGCGGCGCCGGCGGGCGGGAAGGGCACGCATCGCTTTGCGGTCAGCGACGACGAGCCGCGCTTCATCAAGGTGGGCACGCGCTTCGTGGGGGAGCGGCTGGCGCGGGCGGAAGTCGTGCCGCTGGGCTAACCCCGGCCCGATCCCGTAGCGGCGGAGCTACGCTCCGCCGACTCGATGCCGGCCATCCCGCACGATCCCCAGGATCCAGCCGGCGGAGCGTAGCTCCGCCGCCACGGGTACGTCTTCATGGAGGTCCGGATGCGTCACTTGCGCCTCGTCACGCTCGCCTTCGTCCTCGCCGCGTGCAGTGGCAGACAGGAAGGAGCGCCGCCCCCCG